>CAZYUQ010000006.1:0-26123 GCA_964650565.1 uncultured Candidatus Bathyarchaeia archaeon
ACATCGGCGTCTTCGTAGTCCACGTGTCCGTTTCTGGATCATAAACTTCAAGCACGTTGGAAGACACCCTGTATAAGCCGAAAAAGTACCCGCCGACCGCGTATATTTCGCCGTTAATGACGCTTGTAGTTAACTCGGCTCTGCTGCCTTTAGGCAGTGGAGTTTTGGTTTCCCACGTATCTGTTGACGGGTCGTAAACTTCGTTCGCAGGGGTGAACCCGTTCGCTGTGGCTCCGCCCATAACGTATATCTTGTTTTGGTAGACCGCTATACCAAAACGGCTTCTTCCAGTCGGCATCACGCTTTTCTCCGTCCAGGTGTTCGTAACTGGATTGTACTCTTCAGTAACATTGCTGCCGCCGTCGCCTCCAATCGCGTAGATTTTCCCATTCACCACAGCCACGCCAACTCCGCTTCTCGCCGTAGGCATCGGCTCCTTACTCACCCAAGAATCCTCAGCCGCGCTGGCTGGCTGCACCTTAAATATGCACAAGGAAAGCACACTGAGGAAAACCAGCAAGAGAGCAATGCTCTTGGTTCTGTTCAAGCCGCTCATTGTTCACTGTATTCACTTTTACAGACTTATAGCTTTTGGAAAACACGTATAATCCGGTATCGTGAATTACGTAAACGCTAACTGCTTTGCGGCGCATGAAGGCTAATTCTCTTTTTCATAGCCACGGCGAACAGCGTGGCTATCATAAGTAGTGGCAAGATCACCCACGCTGGGAACTCGGGGATTATGGCTTCGTTGTAAAAGGAATACAGCATATCTGCGACTAGGTTTACTGCAAGATTCACCGATTCGCCGCAGCGGCTCTTGAACGCCGCGTCAGCCCAGCTGTAGTGCTGATCCATCCAAACGCAGGTTAAACCGCCGCCCCAATCGAAAGTCGTGTCGTTGGCAAGCGTTAGCGCCGTGTCATAAGCTGACACTGTGCTTAGAGCGCCGTCGAATACGAGGAAGCTGTCAAAGTCGCTTGTGTAGCTGCTTGTGCGGTCTTGCACGTATGTTTCGTAGTCGCTGTGATGTGTTTCAGTGCCCCATGCTGTTGACGCGCCCATCACGTGTCCGAAAACTGCCATGTCCGCAATGTAATGGGTTACGGCGCCCAATCGCTTAGCCGCTTCGTTGTTGTTTCCCGCTTTGTAGAAATTAACTGCCTCTGCGTATTCGTCCTTGGCTCTTACGGCTGCTGCGTCATCCTGTACTGAGCCGTTAGCGAAAAAGTAAATGTGATGTTTAGTCGTGTCGCCTATGCCGTCTGGTGCTTGATTGTTATCTGGTAGCTCAGTGCCGTAGAGGAAACTGGCTTTGTTGTCCAGCAGGAACTGCTTGTTCTGCTGCGGTAGCCAATCCAACGCGTGTTCTGCTATCCAGTCATGCGTGCCGTAGTCTGGATGTGCAGGGTCTGCGCTGTAGCCGCCGTTGCTCCAGCCTGAAACCCTTGCGGAGCCTGCAATGAAACAGGCTATTAGAAGCCCGATAATTAGCGCAGGGGCTGCTTTCTTTTTCCGCATGAAAACTTGATTAAGCAGTGTTTAAATTTAAAAATTGCCTATTCGCCTGTGAGCTGCACTGCCAAATCGCCTAAGAGCAGAAACAGCCTTGTCTTTTTGGCGCCGCCAACTCCAACTTGGACAGTTTCAACTAGATGGATGGTTTCAGTGACCTGCAAGACTTTATTTACGATGATGCTGTCTGCAAAGTTCACGGCGTCAGCGGTTACAACGATTTTACCTGTGAAAACCAAATCATCAGCTAAACTTGAAGTGTCGGTGGCAACTAGCCTTTTGTTGCGGTAAGCAGTGTCCAAAAGCGAAAGCGAATCCGTTACTGTCTGCAGCGTTGCCGTTGCTTCAGGTCCTATGTAAGCGTCAGCAACAACAACACAATCGAAATATATGGTTACATCATCAGTTTCTTCAAGCGAGAAAAACGAAAAGTTATTTAGTGTTTCGCTTGTTTGAGAGTTTTTTAAATCCCCGTCGTAATATAATGAGCAAATTCCGTTTCCGCTTCCAGCTACACAATGCAGTTCAAAGCAATGCCAGTTAACATCGGGAGTAAAAGGGATATAACTTATGCTACTTGGATAGGAAAACTTGAGGTATGTACCGTATTCAGGAGCTATAACGCCGACTTGCCCGCAGTTTCCCCATCCAGAGTCAAACAGTTTAAGAAACATTGAGCTTAAATCAGTTTCCAATGGCACAGAATCGAACTTGAAATAAACGCGCACGTAAGCAACTGGCAAATCGAACCCAGTTTTGTATGCCGCATCACTTGTAGCTGTGCATTTCATGGCGTATGTACCATGATGTTTTTCGTCGCTTTGAACTGTTGGGGAGCCGCCAGTGTAACTCCACGCGCTGAAATCGCCTGTTTCAAAGCCGTCGCTGAAAAGCACCGTGAAATATTGCGTTAGGTACAAGCGCATTTCCGCTGAAACTTTAGGAAAAACGTGCTTGTGAACATAAGCCTCTAACGCTTTCGGGTCTTTCAAAACCCGCGGCGGAGCCTTCAGCGGCACGCCATAGTTTTCGCGGCAATGGGGGCAAGTGTGGCTTTTCCGCGGCACTTCTTTTCGGCAACGTGGGCAAACATAATCCCACATTGGAAGCAAACGCAAAAGAAAAGAAGGGACACGCATTTTAAGCGCCTACGAGAACGTTATCTGCAAACTAAGCGTCCAAGTCTCACCAGAACTCTTCGTGCTTTTGCTTGCAGTTTTCCTGTTCAAGTTCACGCCAGAATCATCCGCAGCGTTCACAACAGTGTACTCTTCCCAAGCATAATTCGCGTCACTACTGCCGAAGGTTGCCCGCCACTCCGCCGTCTGCCCGTTGCGCTGCGGGTAACCAGAATCCATCGCCTTAAACGTCTTGTTCGAAGCTGCCTGCAAGCCAGTCTGCGAAGCGCTCTCAGCCGCGTTACTATCGCCAACACCTACACGAGCATTAGAACTGTCCCATTTCGTCGGCGTCCCAAGCCCGCAAATAATGTCAATGAGCTCAGCTAAACCCTCATTCAACGCAATATTCGTAGCCCACTCTTCCCTAGCAAGAAAAGCTTCAGGAAACTGCCGCGCAACTTCAGTCATAGCCGCGCCTAACCGCAGCGTTCTCTCTACTTCGCCTGTTGGGTCCTTGAACTTGTCAATGCGCCACTTAGCCTTCCAGCCTACCCTATCAACTGCTTTTTCCATCTTTTCATTTCTACCTCCTTTTTTGTTTCCGACGCGGAGAAAACCCGCGTTTCGTCCCTTTCCGCGGGACTCATCAGGGAAACTAACCCGACTTTGACTCTGCTGCTTCTTTCGCTTCCTCTTCCTTCAGATCATCCGACAAAGTTGCACCCACAGCACAAGTGAACCCCACAGCTGCACACGCTGGCGCCGTAACTGCAGGAAGCGAAGGCACCGCAGCAACCGTCGCCGAAGCGGCAAGATAAAACACAGTTGCCAAAGCTAACCCAGCGAAGACAGCAGCAGCAAGCCTACGAGTTAAACTTACCATTGAAAGTTCACCTCCCGTTTCACCTATGACCGAGAAACCTCTTTCAAGGAACCATCACCGTTCCAACTGAAGGTTAACGTGAACAGCAAATCCGCACAGTCGTACGCCTTCAAACTCGCCAGCGTACCATCAACGTTCCATGAAAAAGCAGCTTTGGTGAGTTTTCTGCCTGGAGGCGGAGCCGTCAAGCTCATTAACGCGCTGTGAATCGCTCTGTACGCCTCGTCGTACCTGCCGTACGCGACCTCAGCCACTTTGCTTCGCCTCCGCGGAAACACCATGTACATCTTGAGCTGGCTGCTGAGGTTTTTCCCACAGTTCCCAGCCGAGCTTAACCGCGTTCTTGCGGAACTCCTCAGCGCGTATGAAACCCAACTCGGCAGCCCGAAGCATATCCGCTATGTCGGCGTCCTGTGTTTTAGGCGAACCCCAATGCAGCCGCGCCTGCGCCTTCGCCGAGTCTATGCCAGCCTGCGCTAGCGCCACGTCGAAAAGCTCCCGCTCCACCTGCCGCTTGACATAACGCTGAACTGGCTTGATGAGCATGTTCTGCAGCTCCAAAGCTGCCTTGGCTGAAGCTTCCGTGAAGCCTGGCGTGCTGAATAACCGTGGCAGGGGCGTTTCGCATCCGAGGTAAAACTGATTTATCAGGTGATCCACGTAATATTCAAAACGCGCTCTTGGGTCAAGCGTTACGGGGCGTATGTCGCCTTTTCCGCTGTAAAAGAGCCATGCGCCTTCTTCGCTGCGGTTCTTAATAGCCTGTTCAAACTGTTGAATGGTTCGCTCATCTGCCCGTTCAAGCAGCGCTAGCACGTCTGGTCCAGCGTACTTCTCAAAGATTCTCGGCATTATCCGCTCAATTTTAGCTTTCATCCACGCAAAAGCTGGCCGCTTGTCTGACTGGAAAGCCAACGCGTGCAGCAAAACCTGCAACACGCCAGTACCATAGCCCGAGCAATCCAGACAGTTTATGCGCCAATGCAGCACCGCTTCGGCAGTGAGGTTTTCGCCGCCGTACGCTTGCCGCAGCTTGTAGCTGTCCACTTTGTAAGGCACCTTAAGCGCTGCCTCGTCTATGCAGCTCTGCTGGATGCGTTCAACAGCGTCCACGGGCAGCCTGTGCAACGCCGTTAGTTTTTCAGGCGTCAGCTTAAGCCAGAAATCGTTACCACAGGCAATTAGCGCTCTTGCCATGTCGCAGAGCAGATTGTCCAAGTTGACGTCTTCGCTGAACCTGTCCACTATGTGCTTGGCTTCAGCTGCTTTTGCGTAGTTTTCGTTGACTGTCGTGTAGAAGCCAGCGCCCACCGCGGAAGCCGCCAGCAAGTCCACGCTTGCCTTGCACGTGGGGTCGCGCTCATAAAGCTTAATCACGTCAGTCAAAGGCACAGTAGGCGTCTCGTACACCAGCGCCTTTTGCGGCGCAGCATAGCCGCTTCGAGCCCTAGGCAAGAACGCGCTCGTTAATCTGCGTAGCACTTTGCTCATTTAGAGCGCCTCCAAAAACTTTGTGCCCCGCTCGGTTATGACATAGGCGGCGCGGTGTTTCTGCTCGCTTTTCACGATGTAGCCACTTTGAACCAAATAGCGGAATATGCCTTCGAAAGTGGCGTGAGTGCCAAACTTTCGGACAGTGCGTTTCTCCAGTTCTGTTCGGCAGAGCGGCTGCCTGCTAAGCTCCTTCAGCACGGTTTTTGCCAAATTTAGCCTTTCACTTAATCGTCTCATGTGCAAACAACCTCTACGGGTTTTTGACTGCTAAAAAACATGGGAAAATGAAGAGTGCACGCCATTAGCACGGCAAGGTCTCTTCTGCCGTCGAAGCCGTAAGTGTTCATGGCGAGGTCAGGCACGTAAGGCAGCATCTCAGCCCCGCACACTGGACAAGTCTTCCAGCAGTCGCAGACAACCACGTCGTCTTTCCTGTCAGAATAATGCCTTTTTCCGCATTGTGAGCATTTGCCTTCATACTTCGCCATCTTCCCTCACCTCACAGGCTTACACTACGGTGCTTATGTTGGTCATTTTCGCGATGGCTTTGCTGCGGAGAACACCCACACCGAACCGCGTTGTAGCCCTGACGCCGTACTTGCCGTTCTTGATGTCCTCCCAATCCTCAACCGTAACGTCCCGCCTCAGCAGCATCACTGAAGCTACGCGCGTGTCCAAAGCGTAAGCAATGCCGTTCGGCACCAGCGTGCTGGCTTGAACCCGCATGCCTAGAACGCTCGTGACGGTGCCCTGTTCAAGATCAGTCTGCCCAGCAGGCAAATACTGTGCGTGAATGAACTTGTCATCCGTCAACAACTGATGCAACTGCACCTCGTTCACCGCTAACACGGTAGGCCGCCAGTTTTCGCTTCTCACCGCGTTATGCAACTTCACCAAGCCGTTCCAGTTCATGGCTGCCCCCTCTTGGTTTACTGGTGCTCCGCCAGCCAAGTCCGCGTCAGCTACAGCACCGTACAACGCTACTATCGTGTTGGTTTCCTCTTCGCCTAATGCCCTGCCGACCTTCTCCACCATGCTGTCCATAACGTTCCACGTAGCGTCCTCCAGAAACTCCCTTGTCCACTCTTCCGAAGCCTCAGCAAGCACGTTCGTGTAAACGTCCACCGTGCTGTTCTTCTTGCCGCTTAACCGTGTTGCCGCACCTTCTGCGTAGCGGTAAGCCACAGCCTTCTCACCCAGCGGAAAACGCTCAATCGCCTCAGTGGTAGGCCGCACCGTAATTATGCTTCTACCTATCATTTCCGGATACGCAGCCTGCACCAGCGTGTCATGCAAACGCCCCAAAGCGCTTACCGTGTCGCTGAACAAGCCTTCTCTCACGCCGACTTCGCAGTAACGCTTCAGAAACGGGTGCACGTTCGCCTTGTGCCGTAACGTTTCCACGTGCTCTTTGAATTCGCCGTCGCGCTGCATCAAAGCCTCAAAAAGTCTCGGTTTCATACACGCTCACCTTTGCACTTGGATGAACAGCAAGTCGTCCGCAGCCGGCGCAGTTTCTAGAGCAGTACCTAACCTACGATTATAGTAAACTGTGTACGTTGCTGAGCCGCCTTCGTCAACAGCTTGATCCGCCAACTCTAGCACACGCTTTGATGCGTCAGCGCCGTAGACTGCTTTGCCGCGGGTTATGGCGTCGCCTGCCTTCACTTTCACTCTGCCGCGAACCAGCACGGGACATTGCGCGCCAGAAACAGCGCTTTTAACAGCTACGCCTATGCAGTCTTGCGCTTCAGCGGCAGGAGCAACCTTGTGGTCCGCGCTTAAGTAGACAGGGTCGCCTTTCGTTACCTGCGCCGTAGCCTCAAACGATTCGATTACAGCGTTCGGGTCATCTGTTTCGCCTATAGCCATCCAGCTTTTCCCAGTTAAATCCGTCATTCGCTATTTCCACTCCAAATTCATATTCGCTTTCACCGAGTTCATCCTCAGCTACTCACGGTCAACTCCGTGACCATCCTGCAAACCGCGAAGCTTCACAAGAACCCTGCGCAGTTCTTGGCACATCCTCTGAGGACCCAAACTCCAACTCCGTTGAACCAGCGGGCTGGGCAAAACAGCCTCAATCAACTGCACCGCCGTATCCACAGGCACCACAAGCGCAGGTGGCTTCTTGAACAAGCTCTCAGAAAACTCGCTCCTGTTCGAACTTGAAAGGGAAATCATGTAGGCAGGGTGAAGCGACAGCCAATCCCTAATCTTAAGCTGGTCCCACATTTTCTCTTTGGAAAAGAAAATTGCCTGCGTGCGTTGCGCGTCGGGTTGCTGCCGCGGTTTCCCCATCACAGCTAAAACACCATTCTCACGGTCAAGCCACACCGTGCTGAAGTGCTCAGGCAGGAACGCGGAAGCATCTTGGTAAAAGCCGAGTATGTACTCGCCACTTATCAGCGGCTCAACTGCCTGCTCCACGGTGTGCAGTTTCTCCATAATTTGGATGTTGGCTGCCGATATGCCTGGCACGGCTACCAAGCTTATTTCAGCGTTGTGCAAGCCGCGGGGGATTTTGCCATCGATAATGTCTAAGGCTTCGTAGTCTGCGCCCACGCTGACATGCTTGATAAGACCTCTGCGGATTTTTTCAGCGGTTTCCTCATCGTAGATTTCAGCTTCATACCATAAGCTTTGCCCGTCCCACTCGGCTTTGGCAACTTTGCCAACAGCATTCGGCACAGACACGTGTTCCACGTACACGGGCGCAGCAACAAGTTTCGCGGCGAAAGCTTGCAGTTCTTCAGCCGTGTAGATGTTGAGGTTTCGGCTTATGCCTGTGGTCAGGGCGACGCCGCGTATCCGCAGGGGTTTCTCCATGATTTTCTCGGATATTGCGGAGGGCAACAGTGCGTAAACGTGCTCTTCAGCTTGGTGGTGTTTTTCGAACCATTCTTTAGCTTTCGCCATTGTCCAGCCTTTGTCTTTTTCGAAAAGGTAGCTGAGGATTTCCATGGCGTGTTTGCCTTGTGGTTTGCCTATTACGGCTTTGATGCCCTCTTCCGCGTTCAGCGTGACTGTTCGAAGCGTGTTCCTTTGGAATTCATCAGCGTTCCTGTGCCCACTTCGGATGTATTGTTCCGTGTTTTCCCATGGCAATTCTGTTAGACCTCACATAACTGATACTGAGCTAATATACTGCGAAAGTGAAAAGGCGAATTGTACAGCGTGTTGGGCTGTGGGTGGGCTAACGCGTGGGCTGTCCTGAAGGGTTAAACATCAAAAAGTGATGCATGATTGCTAGAAAATGCGTAGTTAAAGTGGTGCTGAGTAAAGAGCAAAGGGCAATTCTGAGTGAGCTAGCGAGGAGGCTGGGCACGAGCGAAAGTGAAACTTTGCGGATGGCTTTGATGGATTACGCTAAAGAGTTGAGTTTGATGTCGGAAAGTATTCATCGAGGGCAAAACCGCTTGTGAATTTGGCGAATTTCATGTTGGAAAAGAGTTCTGATTCTGAATTAGAGTTCAAGGAAAAAAAATTGTAGATTAACTTTAAATGTAATCCTAGCTATATAACATATATATTCGTGTCTGGCGATTGCATTTTCGCACATCTGGGAGGGGTTCGTATAGCGCCAAAAGAACCAAAAAACTTTAATGAACTCCTAATGGAAGCAATTGATGAAGCCCTAAGTTCGCTTGGGGAATCAGTGAAGCAGTCAATTTACTTCCATATTGAAAAAAAGTTCGTGACAAGAAACGAAATTCCAGAGAACATTGAGGATTTTCAAGGCGGGCTTGAAAAAATCTTCGGTGCAGGCGCTCACTTCATAGAAATTTTAATCATGAAAAACTTGCATGCGAAAATTGGGATTACCATCACCATAGGAGCAGCGGATAAGCAGCTTGAATTTGCGGATTACGTGAACGAGGCAAAGAAAAGTTTTTTGGTGAAAAAGTCTAAACCACAAGCTGCGAAAAAGTAGCTTTTCGTTTTTGAAGCATGGTTAGTGTAAATTCATATTAGCTGTGCATAAAGGCTTTATCGCTGTGAATGGAAGCTTAAACGAATACTATTTAGCAGTACCCGATTTGGGATTAGGAGTGAAATGGAGGTGGAAACGTACGAGCGAAAATGTTAGAATCCTATTTATTGATGATGATGAGAACATACGTAGCGTACTAAAAGCAATCCTTGAAGACGAAGGCTACACCGTTGAAACAGCAGATACCGCTAAGAAGGGCATAGAGAAAAGTGAGAAAGAATTCTACAATTTGGCGCTGATTGATGTTCGCTTGCCCGACATGGAAGGCATTGCGCTTCTGGCAAAAATCCGTGAGACTAAACCGAAAATGCGGAAAATAATCGTCACTGGCTATCCAACGTTGCAGAATGCGGTGGCTGCGGTTAACAAGGGCGCAGACGCTTACGTCATGAAGCCTTTCGATGTAGATAAAATTCTTCAAACCATTAAAGAGCAGCTGCAGAAACAGAAGGAAGAAAAGAGCTTCAGCGAGACAAAAGTCGCCGAGTTCATTGAAACCCGCGTTAAAGAGTTAGAAGCGCTAGATGAAAACGCGATCAAAAACCGTGTTGACGCTTCCTTTTAAACTTCCCAATTTCCCCGTTTGTTCTCTAGTTTCATCCAGAGAAATGCTGAGCATGAAGCTTACAGAAATTTAGAGTTACTATTGTGGGGTTATTTTAGAAAATTTTAAGTTTTCTTGTATTTCCCAAAAATAGGGTTTTTTCTCGTAAAGCACCTTGATTGTTGCTTTTTAATTACTGCAATTATGTGTATTTCGATGATGTTTTTTCGGGGCGGTAAGCGTCTATTTCAAGATTATTGTGGAAACGCTTTATATACACGCTAAGCATAGTGTGTACTGCATCTTGTTAACACTATATTTAGGCGCTTACGAAAGTGCCCAAATAGTGCATGTGCAGTGAAAAAACATGAAGTGCCCATACTGCGGGTCAGAAGATTTCAAAACGTTGGAAACGCGCGATTCACCAGAGAACACCACGCGCAGGCGCAAAGAATGCATCAAGTGCGGAAAACGCTTCACAACTTACGAGTACGTGGAAACAGTAGAGCTTATGGTACGAAAGAAAGACGGCAAACTGGAGCGTTTCGACGTTAACAAGATAATCCGCGGATTGCAAAAAGCCTGCGAAAAAAGACCAGTAACCATGGAGCAAATCCACGAGTTAGCAGACCGCGTCAGGCAAGACCTGATGCTGAAGGGCAAAGAAGAAGTTTCTTCGCAGGAAATCGGCGATTCAGTCATGAAATACCTGAAAACGCTTGACCGCATAGCCTACATTCGTTTCGCGTCGGTTTACAAGCAGTTTGAAGAGCCTGAGGATTTCAAGCGTTTGCTCCTTGAGGTGAAAAAGTGATGCGCAAATCAAGAGTTATACCCAATTTTAAGGGAGATTTCAGCGAGGTCGTTTGAGGAGGAAAAAACAGATGAAATTAGTTAGAAAACGTGATGGTAGACTAGAACCCTTTGATCAAGAACGTATAACCACTGCTATTTGGAAAGCCGCTAAAGCCGTTGGCGGAAAAGACCGTGAGCAGTCAAAGCGCATAAGCGGTCAGGTTATGGCTGAGCTTACGAAGCGCTTCGGCGAAGAAGGCGTGCCCACGGTTGAGGAAATCCAAGACATAGTAGAAAAAATGCTTATTGAGGACGGTCGCGCGCAAACGGCGAAGGCGTACATTCTCTACAGGAAGCAGCATCAGGACATGCGGGAGCTTGCGGCTCTCTTGAGCTCCGCGGACATGGTGGATCAGTATTTGGAGATTGCGGATTGGCGGGTTAAAGAGAACTCGAACATGAGCTACTCGCTTCAGGGCTTGAACAATTACCTTTCATCCACCGTAATCGCCAAGTACTGGATAACGCGGATTTACCCCAAGAGCATTGCTGACGCGCATTTTTCAGGAGACATGCACATTCATGACCTAGGCGTTCTGGGACCTTACTGTGTAGGCTGGGACCTAAGCGAACTGTTGCTTTCAGGGTTCGGCGGCGTGACGGGCAAAATCGAAAGCAAGCCTGCGAAGCATTTCCGAACCGCGTTAGGTCAAGTGGTGAACTTCTTCTATACGCTTCAGGGCGAGGCAGCAGGCGCGCAGGCGTTCAGCAACTTTGACACGTACTTGGCGCCGTTCATACGCTATGATGGCTTAAGCCCGAAAGAAGTGACGCAGGCGCTGCAGGAGTTCTTCTTCAACATGAACGTGCCTACCCGCGTGGGCTTCCAAACACCGTTCACCAACTTAACCTTGGACTTAACGGTGCCAGAGTTCATGAAGGATGAACCCGTCATTTTCAACGGGAAAGTCTCTGAAGAAACGTACGGCGACATGGAGAAGGAAATGGAAATGTTCAACTTGGCGTTCACAGAAGTGATGCGGCAAGGCGACTCAAAAGGCAGAGTTTTCACTTTTCCAATCCCCACGTACAACATAACCAAAGACTTCAACTGGGGTTCACCTGTCACCAAAGAGATTTTCGAGGTAACCGCCAAGTACGGCGTGCCCTACTTCTCCAACTTCGTTAACAGCGACATGCGACCTGAGGACGTGCGGAGCATGTGCTGCCGTTTGAGGATAGATAACCGCGAGTTACGCAAGCGCGGCGGCGGCTTCTTCGGCGCTAACCCGCTGACCGGCTCGATAGGCGTTGTCACATTGAACATGCCGAGGATTGGTTACTTGTCCAAGGATGAGGACGAGTTCTTCCAGCGGTTGGAGACCCTGATGGAAACTGCCAGGAGCAGCTTGGAGATAAAGCGTAAGGCGCTGGAGGCTTTCACGGAGAACGGCTTGTACCCGTATTCACGGCGCTATCTGCGCAATGTTAAGGATGGGTACGGTAAGTTCTGGAAGAACCACTTCTCCACCATCGGCTTGGTAGGCATCAACGAGGCTGTGCTGAATCTTTTAGGCGTGAACATCGTGTCGCGGGAGGGGCAGGACTTTGCAGTGAAAGCACTGAGGTTCATGCGCGAGCGGCTGGCGGACTTCCAAGAGGACACCGGCAACATCTACAATTTGGAGGCAACACCTGCAGAGGGCACATCTTACAGGCTGGCACGCATCGATAAACGCAGGTATCCTAACATTGCGGCGGCTAACCACAAGCAGGTGGAGCTGCAGCATGCTGAGCCGTTCTACACGAATTCTTCGCAGTTGCCTGTGGATTTTGAGGGCGACCTGTTCGAAGCGCTGGAGCACCAAGAACGCTTGCAGACGCTTTACACCGGCGGAACCGTGTTCCACATTTTCCTCGGCGAACGCTTGCACTCCTGGGAGTCGGCGGCTGAACTGATACGGAAAGTTTCTTGGAATTCACGTTTGCCGTACTTCACTTTGACGCCCACGTTCAGCATATGCCCCAGCCACGGCTACACGAACGGTGAACACGAGAAGTGCCCAGTCTGCGGCGCAACATGCGAAGTTTACTCGCGCGTAGTCGGCTACCTGCGGCCAGTGGACCAGTGGAACGACGGAAAACAAGCAGAATTTGCCACGCGCAGAACATTTGACAAATCCGCTATGCTCACCACGGCGCCGCTGCTTGCTTGAAGTGACGCAATTATGAAGTTCAGCGGACTACAGAAAATCAGCTTAATCGACTATCCGAATAAAGTAGCCTCTGTACTTTACACGCCAGGCTGCAACCTGCGTTGCCCTTTCTGTCATAACTGGCGCATAGCTGTGGACCCGAAGCCTCCGTTTCTGCAGGAAAACGTGGCGCTGTCAATCTTGGAGAAACGCAAGAAGTACGTGGACGCGATTGTGGTGACAGGCGGAGAACCCACGATGCATAAGGAACTGCCGAAGTTCTTGGCTAAGCTGAAAGCGCGCGGTTTTCTGGTCAAGTTGGATACGAACGGGTTTTACCCCGATGTGCTGGAAGAGTGCTTGCCTTACGTGGATTACGTGGCGTTAGACGTGAAAACCTCACTGGACAAGTACAAACAACTAGGCGCAAAAGACACCGCGGGATTCATGCGCACTGTTGAGATTTTAAAAACGGGAAAGGTGCCCTTCGAATTCAGGACAACTGTAGTGCCCGAGCTTGTGACTGCTGGAGACATAACGCGTATAGGCGAAGTCGTGAAAGGCGCAAAAACCCACGCGTTCCAACAGTTTGTGCCGCAAGACACGTTGGACAAGCGCTTCGAGACGCTTAAGCCTTACGCGCCAGAAACAATCGCTGAATTCGCTGAAAACATGAAACAATACGCGGAAAACGTGCTGCTGCGAGTTTAACCTTCTGCTCGTTTACCTACGTGGCAAATGCTGCTCTGGCTGAAAAAGCAAAAACGCGTAAGCGTTACTTGCTTTTTCCTTCGCTTATTTCTTTGGCGCGTTTTCGTATGAAGTCGGCAACTTTCTCTTCGTTGGTTTTCTTTTCTGCCTTCTGCTTCTCCAAGTGCTCCTTCAGCATGATAAGCACATCCTTCATCTTCGGCGGCTTAAGCACGTAGGCGTCTGCGCCCTTGTTTACTGCTTCAACCGCGTTTTGCAGCGCAGGATAACCAGTGACGATTATTTTAACCATTTTCGGGGTGGTCTCTTTCATCGCAGTTAAAAGCTTTGTGCCTTCCATGTCGGGCAAGCGAATGTCAATAAATGCAGCATTGTAAAAGCTTTTGTGTGATTTCTCTATTGCTTCTCTGCCGTTTTCTGCCGTGTCAACGATGTAGCCGTTCTCTTCCAATATAACTTTGAAAGTTCTTGTCACGCTTTCATCGTCGTCGACAACTAAAATTTTGATGTGTTCCTTCAAAGTTTTTCACCTCTCTCCAAGCTGGGCTCAGTAGGGATAATCAAAGTGAACGTGGTACCTTTCCCAAGAGTACTCTCGACGGAAATTTTCCCGCCATGCGCTTCTATTATCCTCTTGCATATAGCCAAACCGAAGCCCATGCCTCTAGCCTTTGTCGTGAACAATGGTATGAAAAGTCTCTCTAAAGTTTCTTTCGGTATTCCAGCTCCCGTATCAGCGAATGCAATTTCAACTTTTCCACCTGATTTTTTACTTTTTATAGTCAACTTTCCACCTTCAGGCATGGCTTCAAAGGAGTTCTTAAGTATATTAACGAAGGCTCGCTTCATTTTATCCACATCAACCTTCATACTTGGATTATCTTTTGTAAAGTCCAACACCTGAACATTCGCAGGAACATTTACAAGCGCCAAAGCCTCCTGCAACAGTGCTTTTGGGGTGGTTCCCGTCAACTCTACCGTGATTGCCCGTGAATAATCCAAGAGGTCATTTATAATCTTGTTTGAGTACTCCACATCTTTATCGATAAGATCCAACATCTCGGCTGCCTTCGGGTCCGAATCGGAGTCTATTTTCATCCTCAAGTAATATGCCGCGTTTGAGATGCCAGTCAACGGGTTGCGCAAGTCGTGTCCAACCATCGCCGCCAACTGTTCAATGGCCTTGAGGCGCTCAGCCATCATGGAGTCAATCGCACCCGCCAAAACTGATAGCTCATCTTTACCGTCCAATGACAATTGCTCTGAGAAGTTTCGGCTTTTGCCTACGTTTTTGACTATAGTTGCTAGTTTATCCACTGGAGTCACCACATACTTCTTCAGTATCAACATGACTGCTACACCAGTGACTATGCCCGTCACTATTTGTGCCATAAGAAAATAAGCGACTGTGGCTTCACCCTGTTGATAAATGTCTCTAGGCATAGTCGCTCTCAACACGAGAAATGGATCTCCGTAAACATCCGTTAGGAGGGCATATCCAGCAACTGTGCTCCCGTTCAGTGGTTGCACAAAGACTGAATTTCCCTTCGACAAAGATTGGCGTGCTGCATTAAAGTCGGAGTCAACTCCTGAATCGTTGACATAGCTAAAAGAAAGCGGCAAATGTACTGTTTGACTCAAATATTCTATTTCTTCAGAGCCAAGGAAGCGCCCCATTATTAGCGCGCCACGAATTGGACCTTCATGTTGACTTGTCAGTATAGGCAGCGAGGAAAGTAGCAACGGTTCCTCCGCTAGAGGAACAATTCCCGTTACATTGCTCTCTAAGTTGGGATGATACCAAAGGGTGTTATTAACGGAAAGTAGGTCCATGAGGCTTTGGGGGAGTGGTGCTGTCGTCATGTCTGGTTGGTAAACGCTACCAAAGACTACTTGGCCTTCAGTGTTGATAAATATAAGAATGTTAACTCGCAGATTAGTCCAAGTGTCAGGGTCAAGATTGCCTTGAATGTACTCTTCGTTTGCATCTTGAATGAAAACATACGTGTCATCCCAATCCGCATAATCACGATTTTTGCTAACAAAGTCAGATAATTCATTGGACAATGCGCTGAGGGCTCTTTGAACGTTTTGTTGAACGTTTTGTTCCTCCAATCTTGTGAAACTGCCTAGGACTATGAATTGTGAACCGGCATACAACCCTACAGTCGCAGCAATAATCGAAATGACCATGATGGCAAGCATTTTCGTGAGCATCCGCATGTTTTCACTCCTCCGTTGTTTGTTTGACCGCAGCCACGGTTTCAGTGAAAGTGAGCTTCTTGAATGCCGCTTCTTTGTCTGTTAGCCCGGTCTTTTCGTAGAGCGCTTTCAAAATTAATGTTTCAAGAAAATTGGCGCCCATCCCAAAAAGTTTTTCAACCGCATGAACAAAACCTTCAGTGCACTGAGGGATTTCCTGTTTTTTGATGTTGAAGCTTTTTTCTAGATGAAAATAGATTGCTTGCTTCGAGGATTCGCCTAGTGACGTTAGCCCTTCATCTACCGCTTCGAGTAGAAGCTTTTCGAAGTCAGTCTTAGCCATGTTATCATCACTATTGAACGAGTTTGAGTGTACACTTGCAAACCACGTTAGACGATGAGAGCATAAAGCCGTTATGAAGTTTCAATTCAGATTCCGACTTTACGGAAACAGAAAATGCGCACGGGCTTCAGCGCTGTACAAGACACGGGGCACGCAAAAGCCTGATTAGCAGTGCAGCCTTCTGAAGGCGTCCCCACTTTTTGAACCAAAGTTTTCATGTTGATTTTCAGTGAAGTTTTTCATGCTCATATGGGGCTCAAAATTATAAATATAACCCCTGACCATAGAATTCATCTACGTCGTATTGGGCATAACAGTAGCCGTGGTAATAATAGGGGGCTCAATACTCGTTAAGAAATGGCAAAAAAGAGCAAGCATAAGTTTGCCCCCGCCTCCCCCGCCACCGCCATAATGAAAGCCGCCTGAGCAGCTACAGCAAAAAAGCAGAGATTGACAAAGCAGAATTCTTGCCAAAAATGAGGAAAGGTCACGGATGAGGCGGAAAATCATCTGAAAATGAACAAGCTACCTCACCTCGATCGATTTCATGAAAAAAGGGAGAGTTGTTGCGGGAGACATCGCCAAAAAAGAGGGGAAAAGTTTAAGGGTTGAGGTTTTGTTTAGGTTTCCAGCATTCTACAGGTTGAGGTTTGCGGTTTGAGCATCAAAGGCGAAACAGTGGAAGAGCGCAAGGCTGAAGTCCTAATCAAACTCAGAAAATACAAAAAAGTCAAGAAAGAGAAACATGAAGGCGCCATAGCATACATAATCCAGATTCCCGGCGAAAAAGGAAAAACCATCGTTTGGTGCATCTTGAACGAAGCCACAGTGGGCATAAACGCGATGAACACGCTGTACAAGATTATGAAGGAAAAGGAAATCGACAAGGCTATAGTGGTCACGGAGGGACGCTACACGCACGCTGTTAAACAAGGCGCAAAGAAAAAGAACGTAGAACTTCTGCCCAAGTCGTTCCCAGTGTTTGACATTTTCGAGCACGCGCTGGTGCCGATGCATGAAATTCTCGGCGAAAAGGAACGGGAACAGCTTCTTGCGCAGTATAAGGTTCAGCCTTACCAGATGCCGCAGGTGAAATCCGCTGATCCAGCGGTGAAAGCCATAGGCGCCAAGGCGGGCGACATACTGAAAATTACTAGGAAAAGTGGCACAGCGGGCGAGCACGTAGCTTACCGTTACGTGGTTGACTAAGCGGTTATTTTCCAATCATTACTTCTGTTGACTTCACAATCGCGTGGACTTCGTTGCCTACTTTTATGCCTAATTCTTCAACTGCTTCTTTCGTGATTACGGCGGTGACTGTTGCGGGCACTTTAATTTCGATTTTGACTTTTGCGGTTATCTGGTCTTTCTCGATTGAAAGAACTTTTCCTTTTAACTGGTTGCGTGCACTAATTTTCAACCCTACAACCTCCCAGTATTCTGTATCTGAGAGAACCTCACTCAAATAGCTCTCTACCCGCTGGTACTCCTCCAGCAAGCTTTGACCAAGCGCGGTCAGTTTTGCGCCGCCGCCTCCCGCCTTGCCGCCTTTAAACGTGTCCACGATGGGCTCTTCTAGAACTTTCTGGGTTTTTTGTATGTAGTTCCACAGGTACCGGTAGGACATGTCTAGTTCCACAGCGGCTTTTGAAAGCGAGTTTGTTTTGGCTATTGCTTGCAGAATGTCGGCGCCGCCCTTGCCTAGCACAGGTGTCCCTTTGTATTCTATCCACACTTTGCAGGAAGGTTTGTGTTTTTTGTGAGTGAGCATTTCATTTAGAGTTAGATGACGGGAAAGTTTATAAGGCTACTGATATGAATGTCAAAACATAACGGTGATTAAGAATGAAAGCATGGCAAAAAATCCTTGTAGCCGCAGTACTAGCAACCATAGTAGTAGTCGCCGGCACAATAGTTTACTTAAACTACGGCACCAAAAGAAGACTCTTCATTTCCACAACCACCAGCCTCTACGACACTGGCTTACTAGACGCAATTGAGAAGGACTACGAAGCAAGCCATCCAGTAGACTTAAGCATAACAGCTGTAGGGACAGGCATAGCCATCCAACAAGCCGAGAACGGTGACGCTGACATCGTTTTGGTCCATGCGCCCTCAACAGAACTAAAGTTTCTACAAGGCGGTTACGGCGTAAACAGGAAAATCATAGCATACAACTTCTTCACTATAGTAGGACCAGCAGATGACCCAGCTGGAATCTCGGGAAAAACAGCAGCCGAAGCCATGAGTAACCTAGCCGCTTACGGGCAAAACTTAGCTGACCAGTCGGGACAAACTCAAATATGGGTTTCTCGAGGCGACAACTCTGGCACGAATTCAAAAGAGAAGAGCCTTTGGACTGCAGCTGGCTACAACTACACCGAACTCTCAGATGAACCTTGGTTTGCAGTAACAGGGCAAGGCATGGGCGCCACGTTAACTGTAGCTGACCAGAAGAACGCTTACACGCTTGCGGACATAGGCACTTACCTAAAATTCAGCACAGACGGCACGATAAGCTTGGATGCGCTCATAGTTGAAGAACAGTCTCTGCTTAACGTTTACAGCGTAATGGCTGTGAACACGGCAACAGTGCAAGCAAACCAAAGCGTCCACAGTGAAATCAACTACAACGATGCAATGGACTTCATAGAATACCTGATTTCACCCGCAACCCAGCAACTGATAAATGACTTTGGTAAAGACACCTATGGGCAACCTCTCTTCTATGAAGCTGTCCAACCCTTGAAGGATAACGCGCCTCAACCTATAGTAAGCTGGATAAAAGACTACGCCTTCTTCGACGGCTCAGAGTGCCCACCACAATACAGAAATGGCTACGCAGACCTGTATAGTTAGAGGACATTGGATTGGCTGACATACTTGGCGGAATCATAAAAGGATTCGAACTCGTAGTTACAGGCGACCCAGAACTCTACGGCATCGTCTACCGCTCCCTCTTTTTTTCTGGAACAGCAGTTATTTTAGCTATTCTTTGGGGCATACCACTCGCCATGCTGATTGCCCTAAAAGGGTTTAGAGGTAAAACAGTGATTAAAGCGGTTATTAACGCTTTAATAGGCTTGCCAACAGTTGTCTTGGGTTTGATTCTTTTACTCATGTTTTCGAGAGGCGGACCATTAGGCTTCTTAGGACTACTTTATACTCCAGGCGCCATAATAATAGGTCAAGCGATTCTGATAACACCGATATTGATCAGCATCGGAGTTTCAGCCATCGAGTCTGTTGACCCTGAAATAATGAGCCTCTCTAAAACACTTGGAGCTTCAGAATCCCAAGCGCAGGTAGCAGTCTTGAGAGAAGCACTTAACGGGATACTTTTATCTGGTCTTGCTAGTTTCAACCGTGCGATAGGCGAATTGGGTGTGGTGTTGTTAGTTGGCGGTAACATTGCAGGAGGCGGGCTCCGGACTGATGTGCTAACGACAGCAATTTCACGTGATACCGCAATAGGAGAAATCGGTCTCGCCGTGGCTCTGGGAATACTGTTGATGATTATAGTTTTCACGGTAAACCTCATAGTGGTTTTGTCAAGCAAAATAAACTACATAGTTGAATTAGCTAAACCATGGGCTGCCAGATTCAAACGCAAAGAGAGAAAAAATGACCATGTTAACAGCTGAATTAAAAGATGTAACGAAAGCTTACGGCAGCAAAATAGTGGTAGACGCAGTAAACTTGGAAATCCGCGAAGGCGAAATAGTGGCGCTACTTGGACCTAACGGTTCAGGGAAAACGACAATACTGAAAATCCTCGCGTTTCTTGAAAACCCGACAAGTGGCGAAGTTAAGTTCCAAGGTGAAAAAGTCAACTTCAAAAACACCGAAAAGGTGCGTTTAAAAAGCACTCTCGTCTTTCAAAAAACCGCACTCTTCAGCACTTCAGTATACAATAACATTGCGTACGGCTTAAAAATAAGGAAAATACCCAGATATGAACGCGACATTGAAATTAAAAAGGCGCTCGAACTCGTGAGGCTTGAAGGTTTTGAAAAGCGCAATGCACGGAAGCTTTCTGGCGGAGAACAACAACGTGTGGCAATAGCGAGAGCTTTGGTGCTGAAGACTGAACTGTTACTTTTGGATGAACCTACAGCGAACCTAGACCCGAAAAACGCAGGCATACTTGAGGAAGTCATCGATACGGTAAACCGCGAAAACAAAGTCACCATCGTGATGGCAACGCACAACATGTTTCAAGCTAAAAAATTGCCTCACCGCATCGCGTTAATTGACGAAGGAAAAATCACCGAGATTGGCGCACCTGCAGAGATTTTCGGCAAACTCTCCAAGAACTTAGCGCATTTTGCTGCGGTGGACAACACTTTCACGGGAACCGCCACACCAACGTCAGCAGGAACAACAATGGTGAACATAGGCAACGGCGTGCAAGTCGAAGTCACAGAGCAAAAACAAGGCGAAGCAGCCATATTCGTGAATCCACAGGACATCATCGTTTCTAAGTGTGCCATTGAGTCCAGCGCCCGCAACGTCTTCACGGGCAGAATCATCGAAATCACAGATTCAGATTCACTTGTTAAGCTTAAGGTGGACGTGGGTAAGCCTTTCATGATCCAAATCACTAAGCGCTCCTTCGTGGAGATGGGGCTTAACTTGAACGCACAGGTTTGCATCGCTTTTAAAGCGTCAAGTGTCCAAGTGTTTTAAGCTTTGTTTTTCAGTTCTTCCGCCAGCTCATGCAGAATGACAAGCGCTTCGCCAGTGGGCATGTTCAATCTCGTGGCCAACTCCGCAGGCGTCACATCGGGTTTTTCGCGCAGTACCTCTTCTCGCGTGTACGCCTTATGCACGGGATACATCACCGCAGCGTGCACCGTTTCAACAAGTATAAGCCAGAGTTTCTCCTTCGTGTACTCTTCAAGGCTCATACAGCATCACCAATTGTAGTACACAGGACTCGCTATTCAGTTTTACCACAAAGTATATCTCCTTTAGAGATTTCATCAAGGGCAAGCGTGACCCTTAATGCGAGTGAAAGCAGTAATATTCGATTTAGACGGAACCCTCGCCAGCTTCAACCTAGACTACAAAACCGCCCGAGCTGAAGTCAAAAGCTACCTTACAAAACGAGGCGTTCCCGCTTCAGTCTTATCAGTGAAAGAAAGCGTCTTTGAAATGCTCAGAAAAACCGAAATCTTCGCAAGAAACTCGGGTAAACCCGCCAAGTTTCTGGAAGAAGTCCGCGGCGAAACCTTAGCCATGACCGAGAAATACGAGTTGGAAGCCGCCAGAAACACAAGCCTGATTCCCGGCGCACTGGAAACGCTGAAGGCGCTACGGCAGATGAACCTTAAAATCGGCTTGTGCACCATCAACAGCGAAAAATCCGTAAACTACATCCTAAACCGCTTCGGAATCACCGACTTCTTCGACGCAACAGTTCCAAGAAACAAAGTAAACCATTTCAAGCCTCATCCTGAACACATTGAAACCGCTTTGAAGGCGTTAGGCACATCGGCAGAGGACACGGTGATTGTTGGCGACAGCACGGTGGACATACAAAGCGCCAAGGAGCTGCAGATTGTCGCCGTCGGCTTGCCCACAGGCGTTTCCACCATGGAGCAACTGATACGCAACGGCGCAAACTACATAATAACTTCAATAACGGATTTGCCGCTACTCATAGAGAAAATGAACAAAGACTCAACCTGAAGCATCATGTCAAGCTGCTTGGAAGGCACTTTTGTAATCCACCACTCGCGCCTTGTCATGTCTTCAAGCACAAAGCATTTTTATAAAAACCACACAATCTGTATTTTCAGCCAGTGACTCATTATGCCTGAACCAAACCAGAAAGCAAACGACAGCTTCTCAGATTTGCTTAAGGCGTCGTGGATGCGTTCCTCAATAAAACTGGCGGTTCTGCTGACTGTGGCAGGAATAATCATCATCGGGCTTTTGAAAGTCTTCAACGTTGCAGAGGCGCCTTTGTTCTCCAGCATGGAAGATTTCTTTATGAGTTACGGGCTTGCAGGCATATTCATAGCAACCATCATAGCCGGCACAATAGTGCCCTTGGGAAGCCCAGCGCTGGTAGCAGCCGCAGCCCTGTTCGGCGTAGACCCCATGCTGCTCGTATTCGTGGCTACCACAGGCTTCACCATAGGCATGACAATCAACTACGCTTTGGCTTACCGTTTGGGAAGACCCTACGTTTCGAAGAAAATCTCTCCCGCGCACATAGAACAAGTGTCGCGTGCTTGGAGCAAGTGGGGATGGATAATTTACACAGTGTTCGGCTTGATTCCTGTTTTGCCCGTGGAGCTGCTTGCTTTCATCTGTGGGCTTCTAAAAACGCGGTTGATAATCTTCGTAGCATTGAGCTTTGTGCCTAGGCTCATAGTGTTCACGCTGTTAGCCTATTTCGGGCAGTCAATGGGCGCTTGGATAGGAGTTTTCTAAACCAACCAGCGTCAGCATCAGTTTCCCTCATGCAAATGTGGAGGGAAAATGCGCACCTTTTAATTACCCGAATGACACATGGCACAGCGGAGAACACGCATCTTGGTTTCCCTAAGAGCTTTAGCTCCATCATTAACCAGAATAACGATAGCAGGCGCAATAGGCGCTGCACTGCACATCGGACAAGGAAACTGCAACCTAATAGACGCCAAAGCCGTGGAGTTCTCAAGAGCCGCTTTGGCGCAAACGGACATAACAGGCGAAGTCATCGCGTGCGAAGGACCAAAAGACCACGCCCCAGCATTTATCACCCGCGAAAAAGTAGGCACGGGAAGAGGCCCGAAAGTGGAGTTTGTCGTGGATCCCGTGGACGGCACCACTGCGGCGTCTAAGGGTAGAAAAGACGCTATTTCGGCTTTGGCTTGTGCGCCTGCAGGCTGTTTTCAGGTTCTTCCAGATGACGGGTATTACTTTAAAGTTGCCACGGATTTTCATTCCATCGGCAAAATTTCGTTGGACATGTCCATAGAGGAGATTGTGCGCACTGTAGCGCGGGAGAAAGGGTTGCAGCTTGGGAACTTGACTGTTATAATGTTGGAGCGTGAGAGGCACGCTGCGATGCTGGCTGCGCTTAGAAAGATGGGCGTGCGCATTATACTGATTCCAGACGGTGACATAGCTGGCGCGGTTGTTTCTTGTATTCCTCGGTCTGGAGTTGACTTGCTTTTGGGTGCAGGTGCGGGTCCAGAGGCAACCATTGCGGCGACAGCTGTGAAGTGTCTAGGCGGAACAATGCTTCTTAAAGTTTGGAAGGGAAAAAACGATGAGCCTGAACGCTTGGACAGGTTAAAGTTAACTGGTGTTGACGTGGACAAAACCTACTGCGAGGAAGAACTGGCAAAAGGCAAAGAACTGGTTTTCGCTGCTTCAGGTGTTACTAAAGGTGAATTGTTGGATGGTGTGCGTTTGATTCCGCAGGGCGCGGTGGTGCATTCAATTTGCATGCGCATGCCGAGTGGAACTGTGGAAAGGTCAGAAACTACGTTGAAGTTCAAGGGGCATCCAGTGTACAAGCAGTTTTTGCCTTGAACAGCATTTTTGGACGCGTTTGCCATTAGCCGTGCTGAACTGCAAGTTGACGAGATTAACTTTTAAAGTTTCCCAGAGTTATGCAACGCCAAAATCTGCTTGAAATCGTTTCTAAGAAGCCTAATCCACACGTTTTCGAAATGGAACGAAGCGTTATCGCTGATTACCCGTACCTTGCAGTCGCCTTGGCAATCCGACTCTGATTCAGGAACCTTGCCGCACTTTGCGATGCACATTTTGTCAACGTAATGATTTATCTGCAAGTAAAGCCTGTCAGGCTTAAACGGCAGCATATGGCTCTCTGAAATGCGCTGAATGTTGTTCCTCGCCATTTCCTCTTTAGCGGCGTTCGTGAACCGCTTAGCAATAAGAAAGCCTTTGTCGTAGCGTCCCCGTTTCATGACGTCCACCATGCTTCGCACGGTGTCTACGCCGTAAAAACCCGATTTGGTTTTCGACGTGATTACCCGCAGCAAAATCTTTTCCTTTGCCTCCGCGTCCAAAGCGGTTATGTCGATGCCTTCGTCCCACTCGCCTCTTTTCGTGCAGTTGTAGTCGCGTAATGCCATAACCAATTCAGCTTCATCTTGAATACTCATTTTGAACTATCATCCTCCTAGGTTTATTGGCGACGGACAATTATCAAAAGCCACTACCCGCCTGATACTACGCCATCGCCCATTACCATATAATATGGGCGCAACGGCTAATATATTCTTCTATAAGAACCGCGGTTAACGCTCTATAGCTGTGCCTCAGCGTTCTGCGTAGTCTTCTCGCTCTTTAGCCCAAGCTGCATGCTTCTCCAGCAAAATCCGTATCTGGTGGTCGATGAAGTCGTCCGCGCTCAGGAAACCCGTGTCCATGTCGCCTATCGCCTGCTGCAGTCTGTCATATTCTTCCCTTGGAATTTCAATACATTTGTACTGCTCCTTCAACAGGCCAAGCTGGCTGCGTATGGCATCGCGTATGAACTCCTCGCGTGTGGTATAGCCTAAATGCTTGTTTGTTTCAATGAAGTCTTCTGTCTCGTTGAGCAGTTCAGGCGGCAGTATCACACTCTGGCTGAGCAAGCTTTCTATGGCGTCAGTGTAAGTCTGCATTTTCATGGTCTGCGCTGTGATTTCTCCGAGCAGCGCGGTTAGTTTTTGGTGTGCATCATCGCTTATGCGTAAGGTTTTCGTTTTCATCCCTTTGTGTATTTTGAGCAGTAAAGCTAATAAAGCTTTTCTGTATACTAAATATACACAGTGTACGAGGTGTTCGCGCGAGTGAAGCACAACATAAGCATCACCATGGACCAACAACTATTCCGCGAAATCGAAAACACCCGCGGAAGAGAAAAACGCAGCACCTTCATAGAACACCTAATAATCACGGGCTTAAAAACGTACAAAAACAAAAAAGAGGAAACGGTAGCCAGCGCCCGTAAAGCGCCAGCCGCTTTTTTCGTGCCCGCTAACCTCACTCGCGCTGAGCAGTAAAGTCTACTCTACGCCCCACTTTTTCGTCACTTTCACCACAATGAAAATCACGAGCGCAACGATTATGAAAGTTATCAAAGCCGCCAGAAAATTACCTATGCCAAACGTCTGTCCCAGCACGTCCACCGAATAAGTCGACAGGTTCGTAAGACCCGGAATAGCCAAACCAATTGCAGGCAACAGCAAATCCGTCACAAGCGACTGCACCAAAGCGCCCAAGTACAAGCCGATAATGAAGGCAACAGCAAGCCCCATCACTTTATACTTCGACAGAAAATCCACGAACTCCGCCCACATCCCCTTCGGCGCAGGCGCCGCAGGCGCAGGTTTAGGCTCCAGCAAAGCACGAATCTTCCGCAGTTCCTCTAACATTTCATCGTCCTTAACCAAAACAATCACCGAGAATACTCTTTGGAACAAGTTGATTTATAAGATTTTAGGGTAAAGGTGGGCCGAGCCGGATTCGAACCGGCGACCTTTCGGTTATCAGCCGAACGCTCCAGCCGTGCTGAGCTACCGGCCCGCGACGCAGCGAACAAAGTTTAATGTTATGTTGGTTAATAAGAATTTTCGTAAATCTTTTAACGGCTGCACGTCATTGTTCTGTGACAGAGGGCCCGTAGCCTAGCACGGATTAAGGTGTCGGCCTTCGGAGCCGAAGATCGTGGGTTCAAATCCCACCGGGCCCGCTCCTATTTGAAAACAATTTCAGCATTTATGAATACGTTTTTTAGGTTTGTTGTGTTCTATTGATTTTTTCCAAGTTATTTTTCAAAACTTAAAGCATGCAGTTTATAAGCGTCGCCGCAAACTTTAGATGGAGCGTGTAAGAAGCGATTTTTGCACAGCAAAAATAGTAGGAGTTGAAATAGCGAATGTACAATAACAGAGAGATGCACAAGGCAGTCTGCGCTGAATGCGGCCAAGAATGTGAAGTTCCATTCAAACCCGACGGAACCAGACCAGTATACTGCCGAGAATGCTACTCAAAAAGAAGACCGCCTAGACGATATTAAATCGGGATAGCGGCATTAACTCAAAAATAGATTTTCCCATAATTTTTTCATTTTTCAATCAGTTTTTTGCTATCTCTTGAGTTGTGCGTTCCTGAAATCAGCGTAATTGTTCCCTGTTAAAATCTGTTGACAGTGAATGATAATTTGAACGCAGCCAAACAGAAAAGAAAACGTGTGT
The DNA here is from genome assembly GCA_964650565.1 of uncultured Candidatus Bathyarchaeia archaeon. Taxonomy (GTDB): domain Archaea; phylum Thermoproteota; class Bathyarchaeia; order Bathyarchaeales; family Bathycorpusculaceae; genus JAOZHU01. Next base: position 26,009 of record CAZYUQ010000006.1, read on the forward strand.
TGATTGTTAAGTCTTCGCGGTAGGTAACTCTATCGATTTCAGTTGGGGTTTGAGGGCTTCGACGCTGTTTAGTGTCCCTTTTTTTCCAAGGCTCAAAAATCGTTCGCCTCTAAAC
>CAZYUQ010000007.1:0-10195 GCA_964650565.1 uncultured Candidatus Bathyarchaeia archaeon
CCCTATCATCCAAAGAGCCCACGTACACTACGCCGTCAGCAACCACAGGAGAAGAGACCACGTTATCGCCCGTAGTATAATTCCACACTAACGCCCCATCATAAGCATCCAAAGCGTATATTTCATGGTCCAACGAGCCAATGTAAACCCTGCCGTCAGCCACCGCAGGAGAAGACAACATAATCTGACCGCCTGTCGTGTAACTCCACACGTACGCGCCCGTCGCAGCATCCAACGCGTAAATGTTTCTGTCCTCCGAACCCACATAAACTAAGCCCTCGGCAACGACAGGGTCGGAATCCACGTAATACCCAGTCGTATAATTCCACAGCACCTCGCCGTCAGCGGCGTTCAACGCGTAAAGCCTGTTGTCCTCTGAACCCACGTACACTACGCCGTCAGCCACAGCGGGACAAGAAACCACTATGCCGTCCGTCGCATAACTCCACTTCACAGCGCCGTCAGCGGCATCGAACGCGTAAACTTTCCTGTCATACGCGCCCACGTAGACTACGCCGTCAGCCACCACAGGCGAACCTACCTGACCGCCCGTGTTAAACTTCCATAATGTCTGGTTCGTGTTCGGCGCTGTTGAATTTGAATTGCCCGTATGCGTCAAATCGTGACGCCACATAGACCACGAGTCTCCAGCTGGCTGCACACCAGAAAAACTGCTAAAGACTAACACCGCAACTAAAAATAGTAAAACCAAGACTAAACAGGCAACTACTTTGCGCCTCATTCTGCTCTTCCCTTTTTTAACCCATGCCTGCACTAGAGGCAAGATTCACAGCGAATTGAGCCCGCTGAACAATCCCGCTTCAGTATTAATAGTCTGTGTATTCCATAAAAATTTTCTTCCACCCTAACCATTAAATAAAAAACAAAAATGACGCTGAAGGCGTTACCTAAACTTGCGAAACCGCCTCGCGCAACACCCTATTTTTTCCGCAAACTCTCCGGCACATAAGCGCACGCTGGGTCAGACTCGTATATGTCGCCCGTGTAAGCGTAAGCCCTGTTCCTGCAGCCGCCGCAGATTTCGCGGTACTCGCAAACTCCGCATTTGCCCTTGAGTACGCTTCTGTCTCTGAAGCTGCTGTAGTAAGGCGACTTCTTCATTTCTTCCCAAACTTGCGTCAGGCTTTTCGTCCGTATGTCCCCCAGCATCATTGGCTCCATAGGCTGCAAATCAGTGTAGAAACACGGTATCAAATTGCCGTTCTCAGTCACGCTGATGTAACCGCCGAAAGCAAAGTAAGTACATTTCCCATGAAACTTTTTGTCATACCACTCCTGAAAATTCGGGATATTCCTCTGCTTAACAACGCGCGCAAAATGCGGGCAATGCACATGGATGTCAAACTTGCCCTCGTACTTCACAGTTAAATCCCAAATGTGATTTAAAGCCCACTCGTACTGCTCAGGAGTCGGCGTCAACTCCATCGTCTCCTTCGCCCTTCCGCTTGGAACCAAATGGTTGAACCACACGAAATTCGCGTGGTACTCCTCCGCCAACTCTGCAACATGATCCAGATGCTGGTAGTTGACAGAGGTTATCGCTGCTGCTAACCCATTCAAGATTTTCCCTTTCGACAACTTTTGAATAGCCGCCAACGCCTTCTTGTACGAGCCTTTACCCCGCAAGACATCATTAATTTCCTCTGGACCATCAATACTGACAGAAGTCCAAACCTCATTCTTAACCAGGTTATCGTAGATTTCTCCATCAACAAAACACCCGTTAGTCAACAGGCACACGTTGAGGCCCAAGCTTTTGGCGTAGCTGACTATTTCGAATATGTCTTTCCGCAGAAGGGGCTCGCCGCCCTTTATGCCGAACCATCGGACGCCGAAATTGTAAACTTCATCAACCAAATGCAACGCTTCTTTAGTGGTTAACTCGTGTGGGGTTGCTGCGCCTGCCGCGTCAACATTGCAGTATCGGCAGCGGGCGTTGCAGGCGCCTGTGGCTCTCCAAGAAGTCATCATCAAAGGTCCTTTCTTAGCCAATTAGAATCACCCTTTAAACCTGCTTCAGCACTTACAATTCTAACTTAGGTTAGATGCGTCCTAAAAAAGATTGTGCGGCGCCCTCTGCATCCCACTGTTCCAAGCGTAACAGATGATTTCCCCGACGCCTGAATTAATAAGGCTCCCCTAAATGGGCATCTCAGTAAAGTTTATAGTAGAATAACGCCTAATAACCGAACGGGAGAGCACGTAGTTTATGAAGCTTACAATTCACCTTCCTCGCGGTTTCTCTGCAGCAAAAAACATGAACGCTCCTAGGCACATGTGTTACGCGGTTGGCTTAGCTCTACTGCTCTTTTTATCAGCATTCGCCGCCCTCTCAAACCTGCATGTGAACAACGTGAACGCCGCAGCAGCACTAGATGGCAATGCGGGAAACGCTGATGACACAGTTTTGCTCCGCTACGAGTGGCCACAGTTCATGGGCGACTCCGCTTTCACACGCTTTTCCACTGGACCAGCCCCTGCCACATCAGAAATCCTGTGGAAAGCAAACATAACAGGCATACAAAGCTACATTTCAGCTTTCAACGGCATGATATTCGTCGCAACCACCACCTCAGTTTTTGCCCTCGACAGAGAAACCGGCAGCATAATCTGGAACACAACCGTTCCAATGCACGGCACCTGGCCAATAGCATACAAAATCGACGAGGCGCACATGGTTGTTGAAGGCAGCTGCCTTGACCCGCAGACAGGCAACATTCTGTGGAGCAGCGAAGAGTTTTCCGCTGACACGGGCATTTTCACCGCGAACGTTTACAGCCCCGAAGAAAAAATGTTCTACGCCAAAGTTGACTCATACGTCAAAGCTTGGAGTTTCGCTGACCCTTCAAAGCCGCCGACGCTGGAGTGGACAACTTACGTTCCAGGCGGCACTCGGGTTGGCTCTGGCATAACTTACGGCGACGGCAAAGTGTTTCCAGGCTCCATGCAGTCTCATCAGATGGCTCTTGACGCCAAATCAGGCGACGTCCTCTGGGACACCCCGACAAAGGGACCGATGATTTTCACTGGCTCTTACTATGAGGGGCGATTTTTCAGGGGCGGTACAGACGATTACACGATGTACTGTTTCAATGCTACCACGGGCGAAATCATGTGGACGTATACCCCTGAAACTGAGGGGTACTTCACGTCAAGCTGCGCAGTCGCGTACGGCATGGTATATGAACTCAACAAAGACGGCCATCTCTACGCGCTTGACGTGGACACGGGCGAGGTAGTGTGGAAGTATCAAGGACCAAGTACACTTCTGTGGCCTGGCGCCCCCACGGTCGCCGACGGCAAAATTTACGCCACAACGGGGCAAGCTGCGCAGTATGGTGAACAAGAAAGCATATCCGAGTTTGCGTGTTTAAACGCTTACACGGGCCAGCTTCTTTGGAAGCTTCCGATTGAGGCTTTTGCTCCAAGAGAATCCGTTGCCATAGCGTATGGTCGCTTGTACGTGATTCCTGGGAACGTGACGACGGCGGTTGACTCGGTTTCAGGCAGCGAGTACACGACGATAAATCAGGTGTGGGCTATTGGCGCAAGTTCGCCGTTGGTGGATTCCAGTCCATGGTCTATGTTCAGGAAGGACGCGGCACATTCTTCGGTGGCTTCTGGGGGGCCTTCAAATTTGACTTTAGCTTGGAACTTCACCACTGGCGGCGCGGTTATCTCTTCACCGAGCGTGTATGATGGTATAGTGTACGTTGGCTCGCAGGATAAGCACATCTACGCTTTGGGTGCGTGGAGCGGGGGCCTCGTTTGGAAGTTTGAAACTTTGGGCACTGTTGAGTCTTCACCAGCCGTAGCCGGCGGCAAGGTTTTCACGGGCTGTGATGATGGTTATGTTTATTGTCTTGACGCTTACACTGGTGGGCTTCTTTGGAAGACGTTTGTTAACGGGAACGTGGAAATCACGTATGGTTCAGCGGTTATTCTTCGTTCTTCTCCCGCTGTGGTTGGGAACAAGGTTTACGTTGGCTCGTTGGATGGTTACTTGTACGCGCTTGACGTTAACTCTGGTGATGTTGCTTGGAAGTTCAAGGCTGAAGGCGCCGTGATGTCTTCGCCAGCCGTAGCGGACGGCGCAGTTTATTTCTCTGCGCAGGAGCCAGAGTTAGCTGCCATCTACAAAGTGGACGCTGACAACGGCGGGTTGATGTGGAAAAAGTCTGTGCAGTATGAGTGGCAGTTCACAGGCGGCAGCGACATGTTGGGTTCCCCGTCGGTTGCAGGCAGCATGGTTTTTGCGATGTCGAACATGCGGACGTATTATGGGATAAACGCGGCGTCTGGCGACATCGTTTGGAACTTCACTGACCCCGCGGCTACCGAGTTTCTAGTTACAGCTCCGATTTGTGTGGATGGTGAACTTTACATAATCGACAAGTACGACATAACCTGCGTTAACGCTTCAACGGGGCAGATTATTCGAAGCTTTTTCACAGGTGACGAGTTGTACGTTGCGCCTTCCTACTCTGACAACAAAATTTACGTGGTAACCAGCCAGCGCAACATTTTCATTTTGAACGCTACAGGCGGCGAAAAACTTGGGCGCGCCACCACGCCTTCCAGCAGCTGGTCTTCTCCAGCTCTTTACGGCGGGAGATTGTATGTGGGCAACAACGATTGGAACGTCTACTGTTACGCTCCCACAATTACCTATAGTGAGCCTTCTCCTACTCCAAGCCCTGTAAACCCGCCGACAGAATCTGACTATGCAATAATCGCAATCATAGCCATATTAGCTGTTATCTTAATCGTCGGCTACATTTTCTTTGTATGGCGCAAAAAACCGTAATTCCTCTTCGTCAGCAGTGGTAAAGAGGCACAGTCTTCGCAATATTCACTCGTCTACACTTATATGGAACAAGCCGCGAAGAGGGCGATTTGAAGCAAAAATTTTAACCCAACCCCAAGCATAAACAACCATGTGCTCAAGGTGATTACGTGACGACAGCGGATTTAGTTTTACTAAACGGGCAAATTGTAACCATGAACCCGTCTCAGCCTCATGCAGAGGCAGTAGCCATCAAAGACAACAAAATACTCCGAGCAGGCACAGACGCGGAGATTAACAAACTCATTGATGAAAACACAAAAGTAATCCACCTGAACGGGAAAACAGTGGTTCCCGGCTTAATAGACACGCACATTCATGTCGCCGACTTCGGCAAGGTTCTCCTGTGGATTAACTTGGAGAATGCAGCATCTATCAGCGACATGCAAAGTTGCCTCAGCAGACGCGTAGAGGAAACACCTAAAGGAAAATGGGTGCTGGGCAAAGACTGGGATGAAAACCGTTTCCCCGAGCCACGCCTTCCCACGCGTTTCGATTTGGACGCTGTTTCGCCAGACAACCCCGTGGTCTTCTACCACAAGTCTGGGAAACTCTGCGTCGCGAACAGCAAAGCGTTAGCGCTGGCGGGCGTGATTCAGCAGGCAAACTCTGCGTCAGGTAGTGGAGTTGACAGAAACAAGGAAACAGGCGAGTTGACGGGGATTCTGCGAGACGACGTCATGAACTTTGTGTGGCGCGTGGTTCCTGAGCCCAGTGAAGAAGAACTTTTGGACGCCGCTGGCTTGGCGTGCAGGAAAATCGTGGCAGCAGGAGTAACCAGCATTCACTGGATAGTCTTATCGCCAGTGGAACTTTCGATAATACGCAAGCTTCACGCACAACACAAGCTAAACCTAAGAGTTTACGTGATAATCCCCGCAAACCTCCTAAAAACACCGCTTTGCTCAGAGTTACGCAAGGACTCCGCGGATGAACTGCTCAAGTTCGGCGGCGCAGTGATTTTTGCAGACGGCTACTTAGCCTCAAGAACCGCCGCACTATCGCAACCCTACAGTGACAATCCCACTTCAGACGCTGATTTACTCTACACGCAAGAAGCTCTGAACACGCTGGCAAACAAAGTGCACAAAGCAAATCTGCAATTAATCATCCACGCCGTGGGCGACAAAGCGGTAGACGCGGCGTTAACCGCTATTGAAACAGCCGCGTCTGGAAAAAACCGTCGCAACCGCATAGAACAAGCTGCCGTTCTCAACATGGAGTTAATAGCGCGCATGAAAAAGCAGCAAGTGCTTGTTTCGGTGCAGCCTAACGTTGTTGCTTCTGAGTTTTTGGTGTGGTCCGCCCCTGACCGCTTAGGCGTTGAACGGGCAAGGTGGCTGTTTCCTCTCAAGACACTAATCAAAAACGGGATACGCGTTGTCAGCGGTTCCGACTGTCCAATGGAACCGTTGAACCCCCTGTCTGGGATTCAGGCGGCTGTGACGCGGGAGGTCTTTCCTGAAGAACGCGTTACGGTGGATGAGGCTTTGCGCATGCACACGGTTAACGCTGCCTACGCCTCCTGTGAGGAAACGCTTAAGGGATCCATTGAGCAGGGCAAATTGGCTGATTTTACAGTACTTTCTGGTGACCCGCGGGCAGTTCCACCCGACAAAATCGAAGACATCCAAGTGGAGTTAACCATCGTAGGCGGAAGAATAGTTTATCAAAAACCGTCTTAAGACTATGCAAAGTGCAGAGGCACACGTTCAGGTTTTCGGCTGCAACTCTGCCTTCTTAATTTTCACGTAGCCCTTCGACTTCTTCCATTCAATTTCTGATTTGAGAATGTTTATTCTTTTCTTGTAGATGGGGCAGTCGAGAACTACAGTGTGGTATTCGCCCCATTCGCCGATGGGATTAATCTGCTGCTTGCTCTTCAACTGTTTCAGTTCGTTAAGCATGGCGTCATCTATTTCTTTTCCCAGCCAGTTCTTATTGGAACCTAACGCCGTGTCCACTTCGATGACTAACATGTGAAAACCTAACTGTTTCATCTCATCCAGCGCTACCAACGGGTTTTTTCCCCACAACGGCGCATAATGCTTCACTTGGATTGGACTGCATACTTCTTGGTACCAATCCATATGCTCTGGCGTGGTCATAACTCCTGAAACAAGCGTGTCCGCCTCCAACTTTTGCAGGGCTTTCCGTATCGCAGGCAACTCTTTGTTAACCGTTAACGCTGGTGTCTCCACTGCTTCGGATACAAGTTTCAGCACCCACTGGTTGTCCAAGTGCGCTTTGCCTCCAGTTTTTATGAACAGCAAATGAGTTACGTTTAATCCTTCTTTCAAAGCTTCATACAACGCGTATGTCGAGTCTTTTCCTCCAGAAAAAGAGACAACCACCTTAGACATTTCATGCACCTGAGTTACGCGTTTTCGCTTAGCTGCTTTTTATCTTGTATTACGCAACATATAAACAGTGTACGTTTGCCTTCCTCTTCTGATTGAAAAAGCTGTTTTGCAACGACTTCTCATCTAACTCGGTTTCTGTTGCCAAGGCACGTTATATTCATGTTGTAGGGATTAAACTTATTAACCCGCCCCAACGTAATAGAGAAAAAGGGATAAGACTTGACAGAAACAGAGAAGTTCAAGCTGAAGGACATACTTTACGGGTTAGTTGTACCCATTGCTGTTGCGGTACTGATCTTGCTGTTCCCAACCGTAATTAAAGGTGCTTTAGACGCCGCTTTTCCACCCGCGGACATGATGACGGGTGATCCTGGTTCACCATACGCGTTTCTCACAATCATCTTTACACATGGCTTTGCTTTAATTGTCTGCTTTGCTGTTCCGCTTATACTTGGTCTCATCTGGAACAAATGGGCTGGCGGCGCCACAGGCTTCATCATGGGCACCTTATACTACCTTGCAAACGCTGGCTACAACATCATGTACTCCATCCAAAACTTTGGCGTAGAGTACGCCTATAACCTGTATGCTGATCCAAGCTTTATCGGGAACTACATCATCGGCGGAATCCTGATAGGATACATTGCAGGAGCTTTAAACAATGGCTCCTACAGTTTCAAACGAATGTTAGGTGCAGGTCTAACAGCTGCAATAACCGTTGGAATAATGCAGTTCATTCTCAACATGACCGTTTCATTCGCTGCGTGGATGGCGCAAGCTGACCCGTTCACGGCATTCTACCAAGTACTATTGCCACTGGTAATCCTTGCGATAATAGCGCCGATCATTGCCAAAGTGTTCACGTGGTACGGGCTTTCGCCTAGCAGTCGTTCCTAAAAATTTACCCTTTTCTTTTTTTCTTGCACAAAAGACTAATCAGGCTTATTTGCGGTTAAATTTGGATTTTATCGCTCTTTTAAGGTAGAAGAAATAGCTTTTTGTTGCACTGTAACCCTCCGCTACTCCTCTTCGCCACATCCGAAACACGTAGCTTGGCCGCAAGTAAAAACTTTGAAAAGCCTTATCGTACAACTCAGCCAACTCCTTAAGGCTTAGGGTAGGCGTCTCAAAAATTGGCGTGGTCGCATCGTACAAGTCAAAGTTAGTTACCCTTACCCAACCGTTTTTCATGACCATGTCGTACATGGGGGTTCCAGGGTAAGGCGTGGCAATATTGTACATAGCTATGTTGTAGGGACTCACTTTTTCAGCGAACTTTATCGTTTTCCAAGCAGTCTCTTTTGTCTCGCCTGGGTAGCCGAGCAGCACGTTTGGAACAGGCTTCAGCCCTAACTCAATTACCCATCCAATGGTTCTCAGCGTCTGTTCAAGGGAAATTCCCTTTTTCATGTCGTCCAAAACCTGTTGCGTGCCTGATTCAACGCCGAACCACACGGAAGCACAACCGGCATTCTTCATTTTAACCAGAAGGTCTTTCGTAATCATGTCCACGCGGGTTCCGCAGTTCCACTTAATCTTTAAGCCTCGCTTGTTGATTTCGTTGCATAACTCTTCAGTTCTCGCTTGGTCAACTGTGAACGCGTCATCGTTGAACGTGAACACTGTGGCGCCGTAAGTTTTGTTAAGAAACTCCAGTTCGTCTACCACGTTTTTTATGCTGCGCATGCGGTATTTCCGCCCGAACATCCTAACCGTTGCGCAGAACTCGCACCAGTAAACGCAGCCGCGAGTCGTAATTAAATAGAATATATCCTCAGCCTTTCTAAGGCTGTCTAAATCCCATAGGTGACGTGCTGGAAATGGAATCTCATCCAAATTCTCTATGTAGGGTCTATCGGGGTTCCGCACGAATTCCTTGCCTTTCCTGCACGTTGTCCCAACCACATCATAGTAGCTCTTGCCCGCTTCCAACCTCTGTACAAGCTCTAACAGCGTGTTCTCTCCTTCGCGTCTCACCACGACATCGAGCTGTGGGCACTCCCGCAGGGCGTTTTCATCCCAAAACGTAACATGCGGACCGCCAATAAGGGTTAAACAGTTCGGGTGTACTTCTTTGGCTATTTTTATAAGTTCTATCGCGGAATTGTACAAGCGAGTGGTGGCTGTTGCCCCAACTATCGTGGGTTGCCGCTTGCTGATTTCACGTTTAAACTCTTCAGGCGAAAGCTTAGAAGCTTGGCAATCTATCACTTCCACCGTATAGTGATTCTTTTCCAAGACCGCAGCTAAATATCCTAGTCCTAGGGGTGGAGAAGGTGCGTGCTGATGATACTTATTCCGATAAGGTGGATTCACAAGGACTACATGCGGCTTCATTGCTTTCCCCGTAACACGCCTATCTTGCGCAAATACACAAAACCGAATGTTTAAATGTTTCTACAAAAGCCCTGTCTCACGCAGACCAGAAAATCAAGCAAGGCGTCTAAATCGGTAATCCCCACAAAAGCGGCAAATAAACGCCTATGGCTATGAATATTGGCAACGCCAAAAGCACACACAAAACTATTGACACGTCACGGATTTTTAACGCCCGCATTATCTTGTTCGCCGTCAACTCTTCAATCAAGTCACCAACAATATACTTGCCCGGTTTCTCCAGCTGCACATGCAAGGCTCCTGCTATGGCTGCCATTTGCCACCCGTGGTTTCTGCTGGGAACGTTCTTGTGGTCTCTGCAAGCAATTGCCCAGCCGCTCTTGTAATCTTCGCCTAAAATGGCTGCGGCAACGATTATCAAGGCTGTTGTTAGCCGCGCTGGAATGTAGTTGACTATGGTGTCGAGGGTTGCGGAGAACCATCCCGTGTTTATGTGCTCGGTGTCTTTGAAGCCTACCATGCCGTCAAGCGTGTTGACTGCTCGAAACGCAACGGCGCCTGGAACGCCGAAAGACGCGTAGTACAAGATGGGTGACAGCTTGAAGTCTGTTAGGTTTTCAACCATGGA
>CAZYUQ010000007.1:10205-23525 GCA_964650565.1 uncultured Candidatus Bathyarchaeia archaeon
CGTCTCTGCGTGAGAAATGGGCGTACTTTCTGGCTTCTGTTAAGTCGTTGGCTGCTATTGCTTTTGCCACGGCTTTGCTGCCGTCGGTTTCCAGTTTTATGCAGATGGTTAGCTTCAAGATGGCGGCGGTAACGAGAGCGTAAACCACGATTCCGAGCCATGTGTAGCCAAGCAGGATGAAGAGGAACCATACTCCGAGGAAGACGGGCACGGTGATTGCGGCTATTACCAGCAAAGCCAGGAACACGCCGTTTAGTTTTTCTATTTTTGGGTTGGGGTTTTTGAAGTGGGGTTCCAGTTTTTTGGTTAGCATGCCCATCCAGACTGTTGGGTGCAGGTTGTATCGTTTTTTCCATGGTTTCCACGGTTCAATGTCTCCGAAAAGCAAATCTAGCGCAATTGCCAGAACGAGAATGCAGACAGCGATTAGGACGGTTAAGACGTAAATCACCCTTTTTTTGGAGACAGTTACCTTTCTGCTAGGTGGAAAATCTGTTTATATCGATTACGGTCAGCAGGCTCACGGTTTCGCTATTGCGCTTTTTTCTGTTGGCTCATCTTGTTCCTTCCCAACAGGACTTGCAAAGCTCTCTTCGGGTCTCGGATGGCTTTTGCAAGCTTGCTACGAGTAAATTCGGTGTTCACCAAGTTAGCTTCCGCAGACAACATAAGCAAATCATCGCATGTGAACTCTGGAGTTTCAATAAGCGGCTTAACCTCCGACAAAGCCTCATCGCTGAATGTTGATTTCAGGAAACCGCCCTCTTTGGCTTGCTTGTACAATTCAGTGCCATACAAAGGCGTGGCATAGCTGAAGTAGAAGCGGTCTGCACCGAGCTTTCTCAGCTTGTAAGCGTATTTTATGGTTGCTTTGATGTCTTCTTTTGTTTCCCCTATCATGCCTATAATGAAAAAGCAGCCCACTTTAATCCCAAGTTTTCTTGCGGCAACCACGACCTCTTCAACCTTCCGCAAATCCTGCTTCTTCTTGATAACCTCGTCAACAATCCGCTGGACCCCTGATTCAGGCGCAATCAGTATGCTTACGCAGCCTGCCTTCCGCATTTTAGCCAAAAGCGCTTCATCAAGGCTGTCGGCTCTGACCCCGTTTGGCGTGCACCATTCAACGTTTAAGCCCTTCTCAACTATCAAGTCGCAGATGGTTTCCAACCGTTTCCTATCAAACGCGATGTTATCATCAAGAAAATCAATCTGCCTAATGCCGTAAGTGGCGATTATGTGCTCTATTTCCGCAACCACGTTTTCAGCGCTTCTCGCACGCCATTGCCGCCCCATAACAATGTGGTTAGAACAGAAGATGCAGCCGTAAGGGCAGCCTCTGCTAGTGAGCATTCGAACCGAGGGTTTACGCAAGTTGCCGCTAACAGGCATCTTTTTTACAGCCTCAAAAATCTGCTTCATCGGCAACAGGTGCCTAGCTGGAAACGGCAACGAATCCAAATCCTGAATAAACGGCCTAGGCGCAGTGATTACTGTTTCGCCGTTTTCAACAAAACCAATTCCTTTCACCTTCTTCAACTCAGTTCTGCTGCCTTTCTCCAGTACGCCTGCCAACTCTAGCACTGTTTCTTCGGGTTCGCCAATTACCACGAAATTAACGTTCGGCTGCTTGAGGCACTCTTCGGGTCTTGCGGACGGATGCAGCCCAATCAGCACAACCGCTATGTCCTCGTTCACTTTTTTCACTGTGGTAGCCACATCAAAAGCGGCACTTGACCAGCCAGAAAACGGAACCGTAATCACCACAGCATCAGGCGCAAAACTCTTGATTCTCGCAACGATTTCTTCGTTTTTTAATCCTTGGCGGTATTTTGCGCCGTCGATTTCTTCAAGGTTGTCCCAGCCCTCGTTTGGCACATCTATAACTTGCACTTCATGCTGTTTTTCGAGCACCGCTGCAACATAAGCCAAGTCCATGGGCTGGTAAACGCTTGGTTTTCCCCATATTTTCGGTTGAATGCGCGGCGGATTAATAAGGCATACACGCATGTTCAATTACCGTGGACTATGTCACGTGAATCTATGTTCTTTGTCTTTCTGAAATACTTTTGGTAAAACACCTCATCCTAAACAATTTCCAAGAAGCAACATGCTTTGCAGCTTTGCTTGCCGTTTAGAAATGAGACTTAACCCGCCACACAATATGATTCAGCGCAGTCCTCGCCATTATCCGACTGTAAAAATTACCCTTAAACAAGTGCCTGAGAACATACTTCGGCGAGTAAAAGCTGTCATAGAACTCTTTCCGCAACTTCACAATGTCCTCAGCCGGCAACAACGGATTCTCAAACACCGGCGTTACCGTATCGTAAAGCCCCCAATCCGTCGACATCTTTAACCCCATCTCCTCCACAACGCGGCGCAACTCAGTGCCCGGATAAGGCGTAGCCACGCACAAGTAAACGTCATCAGGTTCTGTTCTCCGAATGAAATCCAGCGTCTGCTTCAGCATGTCCCTGGTTTCGCCGGGGTAACCAATGATAATTGATATGGCAACGAACAAACCTGCCTCCTTCGCTAACTTAATGGCCTTCGCGTTCTGCTCAACTGTGGTTCGCTTTTTCACCGCGTCCAAAATCTCTTGGCATCCTGACTCAACCCCGAAGAAAACCTGTTGGCATCGTGTCTCCCGCATTTCAGCTAAAACTTCTTTGGAAATCTGGTCAACCCGCGTTTGGCAGTCCCACGGCAAATCAATATACCTTGTTCTGATTCCCTCGCAAATCTTGAATATCCTGTTTCTATCCAGTGTTAAAGTGTCATCATAAAAGGTGAAAGCGTCAGCGCCATACGTATTCTTCAAAAACTCCAGTTCGTCAACGATGTTTTTCGGGCTTCTCGCCCTGTACTCTTTCCCCAATATGCGCGATGTCGTACAGAACGAGCACTGGAACGGGCAGCCCCTGCTGGTTATGACCGGGAGAAACAGCTTCCCGAAAAGCAAGTACCTGTCTAACTGGAAATAATCATAAGCTGGATAAGGCAACTCGTCAAGGTTCTGGATGAACGGTCGGTTAGGCGTTTGAACTATTTGGCCACCGTGCCTAAGCGTTATTCCATCCACCTTGTGGAGGCTCGTTGAGTCAGCCACGTTCCTTGCCATCTCCAGCAAAGTCTGCTCGCCTTCACCTCTAACCACCACATCCACCGCGGCTTCTTGTTCCAGAATTTGCTTGTCCATGAACGTGGCATGCGGACCTCCCAGCGTTACTATGGCTTCTGGGCATGCTTCTTTCGCTACGCGCGCTGACATCAGCGTCGACTGTATCGTAGGCGTCATAGAAGTGATGCCAACCACATCTGGCTCAAAAGACGATAGTTTCGCCTTTAACTTCTCATGGTCGATTTCTAATGCTGGGCAATCTACAACGGTTACTTCATGTTCTTTTTCTTTGAGGACGGCTGCCAGATAGGCTAACCCGATGGGTAGAAAAAGCTGGTGGTGATAGACGCCTTTCAGGGTCGGCGGGTTCACTAAAGCTATCTTCGATGTCTTGCTCATTCTCTTCGTGACTCTCGTGTTAAATCCAATATTCAGGACTAGCCGCTGTTACTATTCGCCCTTCAGTTTTGACTTTATGGCTCTTCTGAAGTGCGCCAGCGCTGTGCGGGTCGCCGAGTAACCATACACTCCGCCTTTGCCGAACATGCGCAGAACATAGCCCGGGTGGACATAGAATCTTTGTAAAGCTTTTTCTCGGATTTTCCTTAGCTCCGTCATGCTCATCGTCGGCGTTTCAAAAGTTGGCGTTGCCGTGTCGTACTTGTCGAAATCTTCAGTTTTCAGCCAACCCATTTTCTTCACGTAATCGTACATTGGCGTTCCCGGATACGGAGTAGCGATGTAATAGCCCACGTCATCCGGCTTGATTTCTTCAACAAATTTTATGGTTTGCCAAGCGTTTTCAGGTGTTTCATCAGGAAACCCTAAGATTACGCTTGCAACGGTCATTAATCCAGTGTCCTTCGCCATTTTAAAAGAATTCTTGATTTTTCCAAGGGTGAGCCCCTTGCCCATAGCGTCTAAGACGCGCTGGGAACCTGCCTCAACACCGAACCACACGGCGAGACACCCAGCTTTTTTCATGTCCATAAGCAACTCTGGTGTAACCATGTCCACGCGAGTCTCGCAGTCCCAAATTATTTTTAGGTTTCTCTTTTGGATTTCGTCGCATATTTCTTTAGCTCTATCTTGGTCCACAGTGAATGCATCATCATAAAAAGTGAATTGCTCAGCACCAAATTTTTTGGTAAGAAACTCCAGTTCATCTACAACACTTTGCGGGCTTCTCCATCTATACCTTCTGCCGAACATTCTGACCGCTGAGCAGAAATTGCACCAGAACGTGCAGCCGCGGCTTGTGGACAGCGGAAATATGATTTTGCCGTATTTTCGTAAGTGTTCCAGTGGGAATAGATGATGTGCTGGGAAGGGAAGTTCATCCAGATTCTCTATGTAGGGTCTGTCTGGGTTTTTCAGGATTTTTCCGTCTGTTTGGCAGGTTATGCCTACCACGTCGCTGTAGCTTTTGCCTTCTTCCAGCCTCTGCGCCAGCTCCAGCAGCGTGTTTTCGCCTTCTTTTCGCACAACCACATCAAGCTGTGGGCATTCTTTCAGCGCGTTTTCGTCCCAAAACGTGACGTGTGAACCGCCAATGGCGGTTAAGCAGTTTGGGTGAGTTTCCTTGGCTATTTTGGCTATTTGCAACGCAGATTTGTATGTGAGCGTGGTGGAGGTCACTCCGACTATGTCGGGTTTGCGTTTGGCGAGTTCGTTTTTGAGGTCTTCGTGTGTGAGTTTGAGTGCTTGGCAATCGATTATGTCGACTTTGTATTTGTTTTGTTCTAAAACAGCAGCGATGTACCCTAAGCCTAGTGGGATGAACGGTGGGTGCTGGTGGGCTGCTGGTGGGTAAGGTGGGTTCACAAGAGTGATGTGGGTTCTCATTGTTCTTCCCTGAGCTTTTTTCTCAACTGAATACATGAAAGGCATCGATTAATATATGTTTTCGATTCGGGTTTTTGTTCTTCTCCTTGAGGAAAATTAGCTGGATAACGCAGCTGTTGCCGTTGGATGAAGTTCAAATGCTGATTAGTTGTGTTGCTGGAATGCTGCTTCTCAAATGGCAGCATGTTCAGTATCGGGGTTGCTGTTGGGCACGCGCAAATTTTATAACAAGCCTTAACTACACAGGAAGCAAATTGTCATCACGGGAAGATTAATGGCGATATTGGGTTCAACTGCAGTTGGGCTTTTCGTCTCCGCAACTAAAGGCTCAACCTTCAGCTTTTGAGGATGTGACGGCACATGTTAAGCATGCTTAAAAGGCATATTCATGGGTTTGTGTATTTGCTATCGCATCCTGCCCAGTTAAAGCACATAATCATAAGGGAAACTCTGTATAGGCAGCGGTACCGGAGCAAGAAAAGCTGGACGGAGTGGCAGAAATATGACACGCATGCGGCGGCTTCGCAGCACAGTACCGCGGTTGCTTATGCGCGTCCTTTGAATTTGGCTCGGATTCGGATTTTTTCTGATATGGTTAACCGTGTGGGTAATGGGTTGATGGTTTTGGATGTGGGGTGTGGTGACGGTGTCATCAGTGAGCCTGTGTCGAAGCTGGGGAATTCTGTGGCGTCGGTAGACTTGCCCACCATCACCAGGCTAGCGCATAAGCGTGGGGTTTCGCTGGTTGTTGCGGGTGACGCTGAGCATTTGGCTTTTGCCTCTGACAGTTTTGATTTGGTTTTGGCTTCTGAGGTGGTGGAGCACTTGTGGAATCCGCAGGGCTTTTTTGATGAGGCTTTTAGGGTTCTCAGGGATGAGGGTTATTTGATAGTGGAGACTCCTGAGGGCGAAGAGGGCTTGCGTTATGATGCTCACAAGAACTATTTTACGGTTGAAATTTTGCAGCGTATGCTTGGCAAGAGATTTAGTGTTTGCGACGTTAAGCGGGTGGAACCGATTTTTGGTGCGCCTACTTCCACGATTATCGTGCTGTTCCGCAAGGTCCATGGCAAAAACTGATGCATGCTATCTTTGCAGTTCACGGTGCGCTTTCCGTAGTTTTTCTATTATTGGTAGTTGGTAGGGGCATTTTGTTGTACATTCGCCGCATTCTGTGCACTTGTCAGCTTTAACTTCCAGTCCACTGTACAGTTTTTTCGCCCATTTCTTTAAGCCGTAGCTGGTGTAGAGCGTGTGGAATCTGAGTGCGGCGGCTGTGTCTATGTTCTGCGGGCAGGGCATGCAGTGTCCGCAGTCTCGGCAGTAATCCCAGCCAAGCCGTGCGCTGAAACGTTTCTTCTCATCCTGTGTTAGCCCTGTGTAGTTGTTTCCTGCTTTGGCGGCGGTTTCCACTTCTTCGATGGACCTTAATCCGGGGATGGCTACTGCGATGTCTTGTGCCAGCACGTACCTGAGTGCGCTAGTAGCCATTGTGTTTTTGTCTTGTCCCAGTAGCGTTTTGAGTTCGGTTTCGTCTGAGAGCAGTGAGAGTGATGGCTGGTAGAGGCAGGTTATGAGTTTTGAGGTTTTTGCTGAGAGTGGTTTCATGGCGACAACGCCTACATCATGCGCTTTTGCGGTGGGCAGCAGTTCTTCTAGGGCTTGGCGGGTTACTACGTTGAGGGGCACAAGCACGGTGTCGAACTCGTTGGTTTTGATGGCTTGGACTAGAACTTGTGGTTTGTGGCTTGTTATGCCTATGAAGTCTACTAGGCCTTTTGCGCGTGCTTCTTTGCATGTTTGCAGTGAGCCGTTTGGGCTTGTTGCTTTCTGCAGTGTTTTTTCGTCGTCTATGCCGTGGAGTTGGATTATGTCTAGTTTGTGTGTTTTGAGTCTTCGCAGGCTGCTTTGGAAGTCTTTTAGTGACTCGCGTTTTGTTCTTGAGCCTGTTTTTGTGGCGATTATGGCTTTGTCGCGCACGGGTTCTAATGCGGCACCGATTTTTTCTTCGCTGTCGCCGTCTAGTTTTGCGGTGTCAAAGTAGTTGATGCCCAAGTCAAAGGCTCTGCGGACAACTTTTGTGGCTTCTTCCATGGTGATTTCGGAGATCCATGTGCCGCCGAAGCCTACTATTGAAGCGTGGAGGTTGGTTCTGCCTAAGCGTCTTTTCTGCAAAAGCTAAGCCTCTTTGGATGGGGAGGTGTGGCTTGTGATATATTGGTTTCGATTTTTTATGCCATGCCTGCGTTGGTTGGCGGAGAAGCGGTGAGTCTGCGTTTCACGAAGTTGAAAACGCCTTCACGTCTGATTCTGCGGATTATGCTTTTTGGGGTTCTGTTGACTTCTTTTAGGAAGCGTCTCTGGATAGGCAGCAGCGAGTTGTAGTTGAATTCGGTTGTTTTGGCGGCTAGCAGGAAATCATCCAATCGTTCGTAGTTGCCCGTTTGCAGTAGTTCTTGGTATAGGCTGCTGTCTGGGTAGGCTATGAATATGTTGAATTGGCACCAGTCTGGGTCGAGTTTTTTGGCGAATTTGAGTGTGGCTTCCATGTCGCTGCGGTTTTCGTCTGGGAAGCCGAGCATGAATGAGCAGGCGATTCGTATTCCTTGTTCTCTGCAGAGTTTGAACGCGGTTTCTGTTTGTTCCAGCGTGATGGTTCTGTTGATGTGTTTTAGAACACGTGGTGAGCCTGATTCTACTCCGAACCATATGGCTTTGCATCCTGCTTGTTTCATTTTGGCGAGGAGTTCGCGTGAGACTAGGTTGACTCTGGTGTCGCATACCCATTCAAGGTCCAGCCTGTTCTTTATAATTAACTCGCAGAGTTCGATGGTTTGTTTTTGGTTGAGGGTGAAGTTGTCGTTTATGAAGTAGATGCCTTTGGTATGGAACTTGTCAATCATGTAGTTGATTTCGGCTAGTGTTCTGTTTGGGGTGAATGAGCGGCACGTGTTTCCCCAGAGTTTTTTGGTTTCGCAGAAGCCGCAGTTGTAGGGGCAACCTCGAGCAATGCTCATCACGTCAGCTGGTTTGGCTTTGAGGAATTCTATTGTTCGGTCGTAGAGGTGCATGGGTAGCAGGTGTCTTGCGGGGAAGGGGATTTCGTCCATGTTGCTGATGAATTTGGGCGGATTTTTCGCGATGATGCCTTTGTGGCGGTATGCTAGTCCAGCTATTTCTGTGAGCGCTTTGCTGTTTTTGCCTTGGGTGATGTGCGTTGCCAACTCAGCCATGGCGCGTTCGCCTTCACCCATGACTGCGTAATCTATTTCTGGGTGTTGGAGTAGGCTTTCGGGCATGTAGGATGCGTGCCAACCGCCAACGACTACTTTGCAGTTGGGCAGTGTTTGTTTGATGGTTTTTGCGGTTTCGATGCATCGGTGGTAAGTGGCTGAGCCGCATGTTATGCCCACGATTTCTGGTTTGCTCTTTTGCAGTAGTTCTTTGACTTCGCTGGTTGGTTTTTTGAGCAGGTAGTTGTCTAGCATTTGCACGTTGTAGTTGGCTTTTTCGAGGGATGCGGCAACGTATGCTAAGCCTAAGGGTGGGAGTTTTTTTCCTAGGTACCATGGTGCGTTGGAGGGTGGTGCGGTGGTCATTAGCAGAATCAACTGTTGGTTTTCTCCTGTGGCTGAGTGTGTTTCTTGTGACAAGTTGATGGGCAATTTTTTGCCTCTGTAACTTTCGGTTTTGCCTAACACGTTTGATGGATACGCAGTTTATAAGCTTTAATTGAACCAGAGCATTTGCGGGATAAGGGGACTGGCGTGCAAAATTTTTTCTATAGCCCCCATTATATATACTCACTTTATATAGTTCTGCAGGAAGCGCTGCGGATAGACCCCCTATAGGTTTCTGCATATAACTGCTATTAGGCTCCAAATATGATTGCGTGGCTGTTGCAGAACAACCGCATGTGCGTTTTAGGCTGTTTCTCTGAGTTTCACCTCCTATAATAAATTTCACCGACAAACGCGAAGGCAGAACAGCCTATATGAAGGCTAACGAAATTTACAAGTGGCAAGAAACACAGTATTGAAATTTGGGCTACTATCAAGATCGTGGTTATATAGCCTTTGAGAAATAAAGATCTGAAAGGGTAGGAAATTATAAACCTACAGCTTGCGAAATACACTCTTTACCCATTCTGATAATATCCAAAGACTTGGCAGTATCACCGTTATAAAAATAAGAGCTAAGATCGTTATGTCGGTTGAAGGGTAAGAAGCAAGTTCAAAAATAATCAGCAAAATTATAGAAAAAATAGGTAACAGAAGAGCAGACCAAACCCAGTTGATTGAGATCCACTTTCCTTTTTTCTCCAAAGCTATCAAATAGAGTGAAGCGCTGAAAACGAGTAAGAGAGCCATAGTAATATTCATAATAATATTGGTCGGAATTATGTAAAATAATACTGTTATAACACCAAAAACTATTACTGATATTGCCTTTGCTTTTGAATTCAGTTCAGACATTCATTTCCTCTTCTATTAATTCTGATTAGTTCTTTTGGTTCAGCTATTATGTTTTTACATAGCCGTTGTTCAGCTAGATTTCTCTTTTCATGCGAACAAGTCTTTCAAGGACATTGAATAATCCAGCGAAGAATAGAGATTTTACTATATCCAGAATCACTGAGGAATCAAAAGTGACACGGTCTTTCCAATGCTCTGCATAAGCGACCATAGATAACCAATTAAAAGTATAATTAATAGAGTTGATACCTGCAAGAACCAATGATGCAACCGCAAAACCAAAAAAGACAAGGATAGCTCTTTCAGTTCTTGTAATTTTGTTCAGGGGAATTATGACAAAGATAAATGTAAGCGACAGCATGAACGCAAATATGAGAAAAACATTGCTCATAATGAAGTCATTAGGGTTGAAAGCGCCAGTATTTGTTTCAATCATCCACTTTGTGAAGTTGGCTAAGTATTCTGCTGAAAATACTTTGTTTAGCAAAAAGCCAGCACTAAATCCAAAGAAAATCGGGAATACCTGAATAGTATTTCCTATTCTTTTCCAACAAAACATTAACACAAGCATGACTACAAGTACCGCCAAAATAAGAAAAAACGAAAAAAGACGCAGAGAGTCACAACTATAATATAAAACTGTAATCAACAAAATCATTATTGGTAAAGATGTTAAACTATAGTTAGATAATTGTGCCATATTTAGTCTATTTCTACGCTATGCAAATAAAAACTTTTTTTGTTACTATACCTAGCTACGGCAAACGCTTGTTACGGTTACGTTTCAATTCAATAGTCTAATAATGTTAAAGTTTAGAACATGATTATATTTTATTTCCACTTCACTCTCAAGTGTTTGCTTGTTGTGACTGTTGGTTGTGGTTTTTTGGGGAAATCTTTAACATCACGGCGCATTCAATCATAGTATGCAGGTTGCTGCTTCAGGAGAAAACCGATGAGCATACTCAGCTACAACCGCCTCTGGAACGCCATAATCACCTTCCCAACCACCAAAAAAATGCTAAAGCTGTCCCTGAAAAAATGCCCCGCATGCGGCAGAACAGTCCTCGAAGCAGCACTAGACGATTACGTAGGCAAAACCGACCCAAAATGCAGCAAGTGCAGCGGCGCTTACTCGCGAATAATCGGCTTCTGGATAGACTTCCTCAGGCGAAGCCTCAACATCAAACGCGAAAAAGTAAAAAAACTCCTCGCTGACCTGTACGCCAGAACCGCCGTGCTTAATCTTGCCCGTTCTTTTGAGTATTTTGGAATAAAAAAGCCCATCAGCCTTTACGCGCCGTTACTCGTAGTCTGGGACTTCACCCACAAATGCAACCTCCGCTGCAAACACTGCTACAGCAAAAGCGGCGCAACCGAAGAAGAAGAGCTCTCCACACCCGAAGCCATCGCCGTAGTAGACCAGCTAGCTGACGCGGGAGTGACCGCGCTGGCGTTTTCAGGCGGCGAACCCCTCAGCAGAACAGACTTCTTCAAAGTAGCAGGGCACGCAGTCAAACGCGGACTCTACGTGTCCGTCGCCACAAACGGCACCCTGTTAACAAAGGAGATGGCGCAAAAACTCAAAAAAGCCAACATCCACTACGTAGAAATCAGCATCGACGGCGCCACCGCCAAAACCCACGACGCCTTCCGCGGAGTAAACGGCGCCTTCAACAAAGCCGTAGAAGGCTTGAAAAACTGTGTTGAAGCAGACCTGTGCGCCTGCATCGCAAGCACAGCCACAAAAAACAACATAGAAGAATTCCCAGCAATCATTGATTTAGCCGAGGAAATCGGCGCGGAACGCTTCACCTACTTCAACTTCGTCCCCACAGGCAGAGCCAAAGAACACTTCAACCAAGACCCCACCCCGCAACAACGCGAAAAACTCATGCGGTACCTCCTCAACAGAATGTCAAAAGGCTGCAAAACCACCATCCTCACAACCGCGCCACAACTAGCCCGCGTCGCACTACAGTGCCAAGGACCAAGCGGAACAGGCGAAGTCACCATGTCCATGGCACACATGCAAACCGTCAAAGTAAGCAAAAAAGCCGTGCCGCTGGCAGACTTCATAGGCGGATGCGGCGCAGGAAGACTCTACTGCTCACTGTCACCACAAGGCGACGTGCACCCATGCGTCTTCCTACCCACAAACGTCGGCAACCTAAAAACCAGAAACTTCACAGACATCTGGCTAAACTCTCCGCTTTTCAACGCCCTAAGAGACCGCTCGCAGCTAACAGGTGCCTGCAGCAAATGCAGCTACAAGTACATATGCGGCGGCTGCCGAGCAAGAGCAAGCGCATACCACAAAGGAGACTACCTAGCCTCAGACCCAGGCTGCACGCTGGCAAAGCCAGAGGGGAACGCGTGATGCCACAGAAAACCGTTCGCATATTCAGACCCCGCAGCAGCATAAACGACATCATAAAACAAGCAGTAAGCGAAGCGGGGTTACGCGGAAAAAAACGAATTTTCATAAAACCCAACCTCAGCCACCCCGAATACGTGCCAGGCGTAGTAACCGACCCCGCACTAACGTTTGAACTAGTCAGCCTGCTACGCGACAAAGCGGAAGAAGTGATTGTAGGCGAGTCGGACGGCTTCAATTACCCCTGCCGCTTGGCATTCGAGAAAACGGGCACGGCAGCAGCAGTCAAAAAAGCAGGGGGCACCGTCGTCAACCTTTCAGAAGACAAAATAGTCAAAGTAAACTTCCCTCGCAACCGCACAGTCAAACAGCTTTTCATGCCGAAAACATTGCTGGACGCGGACGCCGTGGTGGATTTGCCCCTGATGAAAACACACGAGTTCATGATGTACAGCGGCGCCATCAAAAACCTCTTCGGTTGCGTACCCAGCAACAAACGCATCTACTTGCACCCGTACCTGCCCGAAGTGTTCTACCTGCTTTACGCCCTGCTTAAGCCACAGTTAACCATCATGGACGCACGCGTAGGCATAGACGGCAACGGCCCAACAAAAGGCAACCCTGTGAAAATGAACTTAATGCTAACCAGCAACTGCGCCTTAGCCATCGACGTAGTAGCCACAAGAATCATGCGCCTAAACTGGAAAGAAACCTACCTACACTACATAGCGCAAAAAACTGGTTTCCGAGAAAACGTAGTCACTGTGCAGGGCTTGCAGGTGGCAGACGTGGCGCATAAGTTTGAGCCGCCCCGAATAGACTTACCCGTGAAGGCGCAGATGGAGATTTACAAGCACGAGTTCCTCACGAAAATGTTCTTCTGCTCACTGGACATCGTGAAACTCTTTCAGAAAGTAACCACCACGTACAGGGGCACAGCCCTGCAAACAGCTTAGCTTAAAGCTTCACCGTAAACCTTCAGCACCTTTTGCACAATCAATCGCCAGTCAAACCGTTCCAGAATCGTTTGCCGCGCCGAGGCACCCATTTCCGCCGCGTCAGCAGGATGCTCAAGGCAATGCAGAATCTTGTCTGAAAGCTCTTTAGCGTTGGACGGCTGCACCAAAAACCCGTTCTTTTCGCTGGTAATCATTTCTGGGATGCCGCCTACGCATGTAGTAACCACAGGCAAGCCCGTTGACAACGCCTCCAACACAGCAAAAGGCAAATTCTCATAAAACGTGGAAAACGCGAAAACATCCGCCGCCTGATACAGCCGCGGCAACTTCTTATCAGGGAAATACCACGTGAAAACTATGCTGTTCCGTACGCCGAGCTTTTCCGCGTGGGCAACAAGCTTCTTCATCTCGTTACTCTGTCCCTTGCCTGAAATCACAAATTTGGCGTTTCTGAACCGCTTCACAACGGCGGGCATGCTTTCGATGAGCGTGAACAAGCCCTTCCGCGCGTACAACCTGCCCACCGACAAAATAGCAACA
>CAZYUQ010000008.1:0-22402 GCA_964650565.1 uncultured Candidatus Bathyarchaeia archaeon
AACTTCGCATTCCTTTCCGCAGTCAGCACAGGTTGCCTTGTGCATCTCTTTGCGATACATTCTTGCTATTTCAACTCCTACTATTGTTCAGACAAAAATCGCTTTTTGCCAACCACCACTATGCCAACAACACAGTATTAAACCTATGTGTCCACAAAACAACAAATAACACCCACCACACAACAAAAATCACATGTAAGCAACATGTACTTATTTGAAGCAAACTGTAACGCGCCATACAACTTATTTTCTTGCTTCAATGAGGGTTATTGTTTCGAAGAAAGGCAAAGCAGCGTCTGCAATCACACTTGCTGTGAAACCGTACTCCTTAAACTTGGTTAATGTCGCATCCACGCATGCGAGCGTAGACTGCATTAAAAGAATTTTACCTGCTGGCTTCAGGTGCTTTGCTGCCTCAGGAATAAAGTGGTCAATGACTTGTCTGCCTGTTGTACCACCTGCCCAGGCGCGTTCAATCCAAGAATCCGCTTCATTCTCATCTGCGGGCAAGTAAGGGGCGTTAAACAAGATAACGTCAAACTGTGCTTTTTCGCTTAAAGGAGCAAGCAAGTCACTTTGTATGCAAATCATTTTACTACGTACATGGTTGAGTTCCGAGTTTTCTTTTGTGCAACGAACCGCGTAAGGATTTAAGTCAATTGCAACTACGTTGCGGGCTTTTTTTGCGGCTATTATGCCGAGGATTCCGCAGCCCGTGCCCATGTCCAGCACACGTTCACCCTCGTTGATGCCAAGGTTTTCGGCGAAGAGAAACGAGTCTTCAGCGGGCTCGTATACGTTTTCATCAACCACGAACACGAAATCCTCGAAAAACACGCGCTTACTCCGCGAAGGCATTGGCTAAAGCTCCAAAATCTTTAGGCGCCAACTCGCGCACGCGCCACTCGCTAAATGGTACGGCACAAGCACGCTTCCTAGCCTCTTCCTTTGACAACTTAAGCACGCTCTTAAGAAACGGCTCAAGCGCGTTACCAAGCTTCTTGTTGCGTTGGTTGAACAGCCATTGCACCATCCGCCTGAATAGCGCGACATCCGCTACGTCGAAAGGCGCCTGCTTCCAAGGCACCAAACGCACGATTACAGAATCCACAGCTGGCGGAGGAAAAAACAGCTCCTTAGGCACAACATCAAACAGCTCAACCGCCGCACCGTGACAAGCAACAACCGTTAACCAACCGTACTCCTCACTGCCCACACCTGCAACAAGCTTGTGGGCAAATTCCCGCTGCAGAATCAGCACCGCACACGCAACCCGCCGCTCAAGAAGCCACATCACCAAACGCGACGACAAATAATAAGGCGGAACCGCCACAACCTTCGTAAACTCAGGCAACTCCGCTTTCAACACGTCGCCTTCAACCACAGTCACGTTGCCAACGCCCTTGAGCTGTTCACGTAGTGCCGCTGCAACTTGCGGGTCTTTCTCAACCGCCACCACGCTTTTGCATTTATCCGCTAAATAGCGCGTCAAGAAGCCGAAGCCTGCGCCAGCATCCAGCACCACATCCGCTTTGCCCACGGCAGCGTAAGTGATTAGGTGTTCGAAAAGTGCTGGTTCAACCATGAAGTTCTGTCCCAAAACCTTGTTCGGAACAATTCGAAACCTTCGAAGCAGCCGCTTCGCTTCTTCAACGCTCATAACTAATGCTCACGCGTAAACAAACGGTACTTACTGTCGCCCTCCAACTCCTCCAAAACCCGCTTCGTAATCAACTTCACAGGACTAGGCAACTCAGTCCGCTTCTGCAAATCCTCATAATTCCGAAACGGCTGCCGCTCACGCTCATTAATCACCTGCCACATATACTTCTTCCCAATCCCAGGCACCAACTCCAACGCATGCATCCGCGGCGTAATCGCACGCGCCGTATTAAAGAAGTTAACAAACCAATCCTCACGATTCAACGCAATCCGTGTAATAACACTCGGCAACTCTGCCTTCGCCGCGCCAGTCAACTCATCATAACCCACACGGCCAATAATGTACGTAACCTCATCACGCGACTCCTTCCCCACGTACACGCGGTCGCCAGCCTTAAGCATCAAACCCTCCTTCACCAGCGCCTCCAACAGCGTGAAAAACTCTTGGCCTATGCATTGAATTAGAGCTCCCGCTCGGTAACCCGCCCGTCCAGCAGCCCGCAGCCCAGGACGACCGTGCGGCAAGAAATCCAGCACGTAGGCGTACTCCTCGTACCGCTTCTCCATAACAGACCCTAATCTCCTCTATCATATCCCTCTATCTGCTTAAAAGTTCTTAGGCTAATCCCGCCTATTCCTTCGTCACTCGACTCTCGTTTAAAAGCGCAACAATGGCTTCCAACTTCGCCGTCTCAATGATTTTTTTGCCGCCAGCTAGAAAAACCCGCAATTCATCAACGCTTTCAGGCGCGCAATTAACCACCTGAACAGCCTCATCCTCATCCAACCCGAACTCGCTCACTAAACGCTCCCGAAGCCCCTCAACAGCCGCCTCGTCAATCCTAGAAAACTTGGACACGTAATCAAACGTGCGCCGCTGAAACTGATCCAAATTCTCCTCGCCTAAAGCAGCCAGCTCCCGCTTAACCTGCGGCAACGCCAGCTTCTTCTCACTTAATTCTCGTTCACTCATAACGCTCACTCACCGCCCTTATACGGCTCCAAATGCTCAGAACGCACAATAATCTCCTTAACCGCGTCACCCTGAGGCACGCTAACCACGTAACCGCGACCCCGCTTAGCCTGCACAGTGCCAATCTTACCGTGAAAACGCTTATGAGGCAAACTCTTCTGCACACTAGAATCAATCTTAACTATCACTTGAGAACCCACCTCATACGCAATCAACAGCTTACCAAGCTTCGGCCTGCCCTTTTCTCTAGGCGCCTTCGTGGAAAGCCGACGCGTACTACGCCTGTAACCCTTAGACTTCCTCATTTTTTCACCTCACCAACATCATCTATAATAACTTTCAAAACGTCAAGCTTAAGAGGCTTCGCTCTGTTACCAAGCAGCATCGAAACACTGGGCACCGTTCTTCCTTCATCCCCAGACACCAACTCCTTAACGTAAAGCCCGCCTTGGCAGCGAATTTGCAGCTCAGCCAACTTAGGCGACACCTTCTTAACTTTAACCCAGTATATGTACTTTTCCCGCGTTAAATCCGCACGCCTATGCAAAACACGCAACGGCGTCTGCTGCCGAATCATGACTTCGCTCAGCTGCTCCGCCACAACGCGCAAGCCATCCTCAGACACCTCGCCTTCAAACTCCACCAGCACGCGGTACTCTTTCTGCGCTGATTCCGCCTTCTTCAACCGCCGCACCACATCCTTACTGCTAAAACGCAAACTGGAAACCTCAACCTTGTCTTTAGCGGCAACATTAATGGCGTCTTTGAGCTTGCGCAAGTCCAAAAACCGCTTTCGAGGCTTAGAAACCTCCACCACGAAAGGCCTGCCAGTGCCCAGCATCCGCGCGTCAATGTCCTCCCTGCCAGAAGCGTGAAAAGACGTTTTCTCGCCCTCCGCCGCCTCCAGCAACGGCTTTGAAACCAGCGCCTCCACCGATTCAGGATAAAGCAAGCCGGTGCCGCCGCATTTCTCGCAGCCTCTTCCGCGGCAGCTGGAGCAGAACCACCGTGACTGCGGAATATCCCTAACCAGCTTTCGGTAGCGGCCAGCAACAAACAGCGGGTTCACCTGAAGCTTGATGGTTTCCGTGAACGGGTTTATGATTATGACTATGTCGGGTGTGCGGTACTCAGCGGTTTTTCCCGTCTGCGCCTCAACGCTTTTGCCCAGTAAACGCCCGAATTCGTGGCGTATGCTTTCGCCGTAGCTCACGTTGAACGCAGCTTTGAACTCGTCTTCGCGCTCCTCCACTGCAACGGGCAATTCTACGCCCACAAGAAAAGTAGTATACTCATAACTTGCGATTTCTGCTAAAGCGTTACGGATTAAACCGTCAAGAAGTTGGAATCGGTCTTCACACAGGAAGCACTTTTGGGCTTTTTTGGGAACGCGTTTTTTCAAGTGCTTGAGGGTGTCGGCGGCTTCACGGGAAAACCCGTTGGCGGCTAAGAGTTTGAGTTGTTTCAAGCCTTCAGCGTCTTTGGAGTGGGCACTCGCGCTTGCTTGCAGCGTCAAGCTGAGCTTTACGGCTTTGCCGCGGTCGCTGTTGTCCATGTTGTAGCCGAGCAGCGCGAATTGCCTGCCGAGGCAGTGGTCGCACAGGGGATGCGCTTCAAGCATTTGCAGGGCTTTTTCTAAAACGGTCATCAGCCAAGCCTACTTGAAATCTGCGGGCATTCCTTTGCCCATGAATGGCAACCGCTTCTTCCGCTTGAACATCTTCATCATTTTGCGCATCATCGCATACTGTTTCAGCAGGTCTTTGACGTCTTTTTCGGCGGTTCCGGAACCGCGGGCAACGCGCCTGATTCGCGAGGAGTTTAAGAGCTTCGGGTTCTCTTTCTCTTCAACGCGCATGGACTGGATGATCACGCGCCACTTCTCAAGGTTAGCTTCAGCCATGTTCAGCTTGTCCTCGGGCAGATCGTAGGACATCCCAGGCAGCATTTTTAGGACTTTCCTGAAGGGTCCCATGCTTTTGAAGGCTTCAAACTGCTCGTACATGTCTGTGAGGGTGAATTTGCCGCTGAGAATAGCTTTAGCTTTCTTCTCAGGGACTTTTATTTCGGCGTCTCTAACTTTCTCAAGAAGCGTTTCCAAGTCGCCCATGCCTAAAAGGCGCCCA
Source organism: uncultured Candidatus Bathyarchaeia archaeon (assembly GCA_964650565.1). GTDB lineage: Archaea > Thermoproteota > Bathyarchaeia > Bathyarchaeales > Bathycorpusculaceae > JAOZHU01. The sequence goes on from CAZYUQ010000008.1 coordinate 4,762, forward strand.
ACGAAGCGGGAGGGAATGAAGGGTTCGATGTCTTCGGTTTTTTCGCCCGTGCCAATGAACTTTATTGGCGCGCCTGTGGCTGCAACCGCGGATAATGCGCCGCCACCTCTGGCTGAACCGTCAAGTTTAGTTACCAAGATTGCGCCTATCGGCGTGGCTTCGTGGAAAGCTTTAGCCTGAATCAAGGCTTGCTGCCCGATAGTGCCGTCGATCACCAGAATGACTTCGTCTGGCTTGATTTTCTTCTCAAGGTCTTTCATTTCTTTGATTAAGTCTTTCTCTTCCTTGTGGCGCCCAGAAGTATCAACTATTATCAAGTCTTTGTCGCTGAACTGTTTGAGCCCCTCAGAGACTACTTTAACTGGGTCCTTAGCTTTCGAGTCGCCGTAGATGGGGAGATTTATTCTGCTTGCCAATTGCTGAAGCTGCGCGTACGCGCCGGGGCGGAAGGTGTCCGCGCAAATCAAAGCGGGTTTAAGTCCTTTCTTTTGGAAGTAGCGGGCGAGTTTGGCTGCCGCTGTGGTTTTTCCTGAGCCTTGGATGCCGACGAGCATGAGGGTTTGTTTTTTTCCCGGTTCAATTCTGATGGGTACGGGTTTTTCGCCTACGAATCGGGTTAGTTCTTCGTAGACGACTTTTATTACGTGTTCGCGTCTGGAGATGCCAGGTGGAACTTTTTCTTTTAGTGCTCGTTCTTCCATTCGTTTGGATATGTCGAGGACGAGTTGGACGTTTACGTCTGATTGGAGGAGGGCGCGTTGGATGTCGCGCATGAGTTCTTTAACTGTAGCCTCGTCTATTACTGAGGCTCGGAAAAGTTTCTTTAATGCGCTGGTAAGTGAGGAACCTAAGCGGTCTAAAGCCATTTGCGTCTCCAGTCTTTAAACATCTTGAGCGCCTTTAAATATATATTGCAGAGAAAAGTAGGAGACCTATAGCATTTGCATTTTTGATTTTGAGGAAAAAGGCTCAGAGTTGAATAGAATTAGCCCTGTGAAGCCTCAGCCCCATCATTTAATCTTCGTCACAATTCAGACGGCTCTTCATGCATCATTGGCTCCAAGTATAAGTTCGCAAACGCGGAGATAAACTTTGATGAAAATCTTTTTATCGTGAACGAAGCTTAGAGATGAACGGGTTGTGAGAGGTTGACTGCGGAACGTGCCATACACATCGCCGTGTTTGCCCTGCTGCTTGTGGGTTCTTGGAGCATAAGCGCATGGATAAGCCTCACGTACCTAAGCGAAAACTGGATTCTGTTAATAGCAGGCGTCACCTTAAGCTGGGGAATACTTCTCTTACTTCTCTATGTCATATTCAAAAAGCTCAACTGGAACTGGTGGAGCCCAATATAAAACACGGAGCAAGCTCGGCTGAACACACGCTAAAGCACACCAAACGCTAAGTAAAGCAGCATTAAACTGTTTGCGGCGGCTGCACCGCAGCGGCTTGTTTTTCTCTCGCGGTCATGGAATAGTAATACAAGGTCAGTCCAATTGGCAGGATAGGCTGTATAAAGGCTATCAGAATGCTACTTGCTACGGGTCCAACTAAACCAAGGGAACCCGTGAGAACGCCTATTACTGAACCCATTATACCGATTAGTATCCCGAACAGAAAGAGCACCCCGAAAGTTTTCAGCCATCTGCGGTTGACCAGCACGCGACTCCGCGACAAACTCCCCAGCGCGCCTGCGTTTTCAATCATTATCACGGGAACCACAAGAGAGTACATTATGGCCAAAATTATCCCCGGAATAATCAACGCAACCAGCCCTATGGCAATAAGAATGCCTGTGATGACGCTTACCACCAAGAGCGGCAGCAACCTTGACAGCGTAAAGTTGAAGCTTGACATGAGAGTTGGCTCTCTATTTTCAAGCGTGTCCGAAGTAAACTTCACGGCAATTCCTTGAGTTATGCTACCGATTATCCAACCCACTATTCCTGATAGAAACGCAATTGTGAGAACCGCCGAGAGAAAACCTGACAACCAGTTCAAAAGCTCCTGTAGCGATGCTGTTGACGACAAAGCAGCAGGCACAGTAATCGCAGATTCCAGCGCAACCAAGACCGCGCCTTCAAGGGCGCCAGCTATAATGAAGGGAAGTAGAAACTGAGCAAAATGCTGCGAGTATAACTTAAAAGTGCGCGTGAAAATTTCGTCAAGTGATAATTCTCGCAAAAGTCCTTTGTCTTCACTCAAGCGCTCGGCACACCCGCAATGCTGTTAGCGTTCGGGGTATATTAGCTTGTATGACCTGCGAAACGGCTACTTTGCCCTAGAGAGTTTGATTCTGCCCATTATCTTCCAATACTCGATTTCAGCACCCGCAACAAGCTTAGCTTTCAAGTCTTCCTCGTCGGGAAACGGCGCATCCAAATACTCGAACGTTTCCAAATCCATGATTTGCACGCCGTTAGGGTTCACAGCGAACACTTGGCCTACGCGTTTGTCGATTAGGGGAACCTCGGTGTTGCTGTCAACTGGTTTAACGAACTGCCTCTTTTGATTGTCGAATATTCCGATGGCGACGATTCTTGCTTTAGCGGCGCCGTGTTTTCCCGGCTTGGATTTGGTTACGTCCATTATGCGGCACGGTTCGCCGTCAATTATCATGTAGCCGCCGACGCGTAATTCTCCAACACTCATGGGTTTAGTCATACTCTCACCAAACGCCTATTCATTAAAAGCAAATCTGAACAACACCCATATATAGATTTAGGCACGACTTTTCGACACCTTTTCTGCTTTCAGCATCTGATAGCGGTTCTTTTCTCTCGGGTTCTGCGGCAAACGGCTTAGCTCGCATCGGGGGAGCTGGGCGGGAGCCCAGCGACTTTGGCTCGCGCGCGGGAGCACAACACAACATTCCTAATTTTGGCGTCGTGAAGGGGGATCGGGGGAAACGCGGGGAGAGGCTCGGAGGACTGGGGGGGGGCCCCTCTGGGGTGGATCCAGCCGCATCGAGTTTCCTCGTGTGTCCCCCGCGCAAGCCGTCTTCACTTGAATACTCCAATAGAGCAAGTGTAACTTTTCGGAGGCGGTCTGAGCAGTATTATTTGGCTAAAGAAGCGTTGGGTCGGGTGGCTGACTGCGGCAAGGAAAAGTTGGATTTGCGTTTGGTGATGGCTCATTTTGATAATTGGATGGAAAAATACCACTTAGGCAAGTTTGTCAGACTCACAAAGGATAATGAGTACCTGTTCATTCGGTGTGTTAATCGGTTTATGGAGGATTACAAGCGTGAGCTTTGGAAGAAAATGAAGCTTTTGCAGTATATTTCGTGGGATTTGAAGATAGATCTAACTTTGGATCCAAAGAGGTTCATGCGGCTGGAAGATGAGCTTGTATTAATTGGTAAGGCTTGGGCAAAGCTGAGGGCATGGCTTCTAAAGCGTTATGGGCGTTTCGAGTTTCTCTGCGTCTTAGAAGTTCAAAAGTCAGGGCGCCCACATTTGCACGTTTTGATAAGTGGTTTTCCATACGTTTCTCATTCAGAACTGTCTGATATATGGCAGAAATATGGTGGTGGCTACGTTTGGGTTAGGGCAATTAACTCTGATGTGAACGCTTTGTGGTACGTTCTGAAGTACGTGAATAAGACAATTCTGGGCAGGGACAAAGTTTACGCATCAATACTCTTCGCCTCAAACAAACGCATGTTCTCTATGAGCCAAAACCTGCTAACAAAACTCAATATAAGACGGAATTACAGAAGTCAAGGATGGAAGTTTGACGGAACCGTTGACGAAAACAGCCTGAAAACCTTCTGCAGAGAAACAAACATAGTCTTTGATGATTTCATAAAAGTACAAGTCACCTTTCAACTAATGCATGAGTATCCCGAACTTTTTGACGTATGGGATAATGGAGAAACTGTATTGTAAGTTTCCGCTACTGCATGTTTTTTCATAATTTGCTGATTTGAAGTTATATAAGTTTATATAGTATTACTTGTCAGTATACTTACTGATTACTAACTAATTAAAAGAATTAAGAGTGAGAAAAGGAAACAAATGATCCAAGAAAAACCAATCCACGAGCCTCGTTTGGACACAATACTAATGGTTGAGAAAGCGATCAAGAAGCAGGGGTCATATCCAACAAGAAAAGAACTCCTTGAAAATCTCCCAAAGAAAGTTCAATACCAAACACTTTTGCGGATATTGGACTATCTCGAAAGCTCAAACAAGATCGTTTTTAATAGTCGGCATATCGTTTGGGTTTTTCCAGATAATCCAAAATTAGAAGAATTACTGAAAGCATGTATTAAGATATAGCAGAAGTGTCGCAGTTGTTTTAAGTGTATCTAAATCTTCTCTCGTATTGCTTATGATCAAGAAAAACCTCTACTATATTTATTGAAATGCCTACGCCATCGAAAATTAGGGTGTAGATAAGACGACAGGCAGAATCTAATCTTAAAACATAAAGATTGTGAACCCCGTACTCTCGTATGTAAAAGGGAGGAATTTTGTCTTTCTTCACATTTTTTCCAGCGAAGATATCTTGCCGCATTTTAGATATTGCCTTGTCTGTTATATTATAAAGATAGCTATCGTGGTCGAGATTTGAGATAAAATCAGCGACGTCAGGAAGCGCATTAACAGCGGAGGGTTTCTTCTTTTTCAGAGCTTGGCACCACCTATCTACTGAATTGTTTCATTGTCACCTTTCATTTTTTCATAGGAAATAGGAAGATGTAGGGTGTAACCACTTCTGCTAAAACCGCCCGTTGCGTCAATAACGATCCGCATAGGAGCATCCCCCTTCTCTTCTTCAACAATTTCAAGGAATTTTCTGATAAGAACTTGAGCGGGTTGACTTTCAAGGGCTTCTTTTACAGCATAGCTTAGAGATACGATGTCTGCTTCTATACCGCTCAACCAATATTTCTTGGATAAAAGCACTTGTAAATCTGTTCGCTCTACCTGACCCGATTTCTCTGCAAGCACAAAAACAATGGCTTCTAAACTAAAAAGCCCCTCCGAATCCTGTGCTTGTGAAAACTCGGTTATTTCTTCCTCCTCAAGTTCCCGAAAAATGTTATAGCGATCAGCTAGTTCTTTCCACTTATTGAATACAACTCTCGAAGATTGCCATAGATCATTGCATAGTAATAATATCACAGAGTCTTTTAGGTCATCCCATGATCCGTTCTTAATTCTGATTAGGTCAGGAGGTAAACTTTTCAATTCATTCTTGATAAATGCTAAATATCGAGGAACTTTGTCACAATGATCAAGCAATATTCTATTATCATGGCAAAGCTTGTCCAAGCACGCCCTAAGAAAGTCTGATTTGTTGATAGATAATGCTTCTGCCACCCTGTCAAATAAGACCAGAAGATCCTCTTCAACGCGAGCAGATATTGTCGTCATTTTCGCTTTGTCTACCATATGCACCACGTTTTTCATGTTTTTTGTGTAATACTTGATTTACAAATAATACAGCGTTTATTTATAAATATTTCGGTCTTGTGTCAAGTAAATTCGGTCGATGAGTATGACCAGATTTGTTTGTATACAAAATCATCGACAAAAACAGTTTTTCATTTGCTCAGAGCATAGGGCACGCTAAAAACATTATTTTGGGTTTTTTTGCTTTTTCTCTTTCAGGATTTCAACGAATTTCTTCTTAATTACCTCAAGACTAGTGGTATTCTGTTCTTTCGCTATTTTCTCAACCTGTGCCAATTCTTCCCTTGGGATCCTTGAGAGCAAATATTCTCGAAACGCACTGTTATTTATTAATAGTTCAGCTGTTGTTTCTGAATTCTTGTAAAGGAAATCTTCCATTTCTGGAAGTAGCTCATTTGCTACCTGTATTTGTTGTTCTGTTGGATTCGGTTTGAAGTTCTCTTCCATAAACCTAAGATAGCGTTCATATTTGTTGAAGCGTTCGTTTAAAGCTTGTATTTGCTCATCTCGTTTTTGAATCTCTCTCTTAAGAGATCCCATTTCTGTTTCGTGTTGTTTTTTCAGCGTGTTTATTATTGCACTTGTTTCAGTTGGTGTTGGCGCTTCCAGTCTTAAGAAAGGCATTGCTTTTTCGGCATAGAGCTCTCGATAAAATTCAGGATCTTGGGGTTTGTAATTGGCATCTGAACCTCTAACCGTGTGCCCCATTAGGTAGTTTACGTTTTCAAATCCCATTTGATTAGCGTATTTCCTGAAAAACTTTCTAAGATTGTATAATCTGAGTTCGCTTGGCTTGCCTTCGCGAATCTCAAAATCTAAGGCGCCGCTTTTTTCAAGTTTCCTTGCGGCTAATCTGAAGGCTCGGCTCATGTCCTTTACATTTACAGGTTTGTTTGGGTTGTCGTGTGCGCAAAATAGAAGACTTTCGGGTGTCGGGTTGGTTCTTGTTGCCAAATATTGTTTAAGATACTTTACGGCGTCTAATCCTATGAAAGTCACATAACTTCCGAATTTGCCTTTAGCTATTTCTTTCGGGACATCAATCTTGCAAGGGAGTTTTTCAAGGTCTAAATGTTTCAGCCTGAGCTGTTTTATTGTGTGCGGTCTGAGTCCGCTTTGTGCCATTACGGCAAAAAAGGCTTTCTCTCTGATCTTAGAGACGGCCATTATTTGAACGATCTCTTCCTTTGTAAGGTCTCGGTTATGATAAATAATTCCATTCATTGCTTGCGGGACATGCCCTAAGGGTAAGTCGTTATACTTGAAAAAACTCTTGACTGCACCAACTTTCACTTTTATGCTAGTGTTTGTATTGGCTTTCTTGTCGGGCTTGTCTGTGCATAGATCAGCGATCCAGCTTCTAATGGACTGAGCGTATTTCCGCTTGAAAGTTCTATCATCTGAAGCTTCGTAGTCGGCTATAATCTCTTCAGCCGTGCGTCCAATGAAGCCACTAAACTGTTCCCATACTCTTTTATATTGATCTTCCGTAGCTTTAGATTGGCTGTGCGAGTATGCTACCGACTTCAACCAGTTTGCAACAACATCAAATTGGTTCATTAGACTTCACTCCGCTATTGGAAGAAAGACCGCTCGCACATATAAACTTAACTATAAAAGGTAGCAAAATATGTTCCCTTTATAGATTAAGGTACCGCTATTTAACTGAACGGTGGAAAAAGTGTTCAGAAGCGTCGGAATAGTCGCCCGCTACGACAAGAAACAAGCACTGAACCTCGCAGAGGAACTAGCAGAGTACCTAAAAAACCAAAACCTGCAGGTTTACATAGAAGACACGCTTGCTGGAAAAGTGAACACACAGGGAAAAATGGTTCCTCTATCGAAAATGAAAACAGACTTTATAATCACAATAGGCGGAGACGGCACCATCCTAAGAACCCGCATAGCACTGCCCAAGCCTGAACCGCCAATATTAGCCGTCAACATGGGAGTCCGCGGCTTCCTCACCGAAGTAGAACCGAAAGAAGCACTCACCGCAGTGGAAAAATGCTTGAAAGGCGAATTCAAAACTGAAAAATGCGCCAAACTCGCAGCAACGACGGATGGCTGCATAATACCAGATGCCTTAAACGACATCGTAGTTTCCGCTGGAGAGCCTTCAAAGATACTTTACACGCAAATATTCAAAGACGAGAAGCCTGTTATGAAATGCGAGTCAGACGGCTTAATACTGGCAACGCAGACAGGCTCCACGGGCTATTCGCTCTCAGCAGGAGGACCAGTTTTAGACACAGAAGTAGACGCGTTCGTTCTGACGCCAATCTGCGCTTTAACAGTGTTCCGCTCGCTGGTTTTCCCCGCAGACTGCAAAGTCACAATCCAAGTCACCAGACCCAAAGACGTGCTCGTGCTGGTTGACGGAAACTACCGCCAACTGGTAACCTCAAAAAACCCCACATTAACGGTTACACGCTCCAAAAACGTAACTTCGTTCATCAGGTTCAAAGACGACTTCTACCATCGACTGCAAAGCAGAGTGCTGTTCAAAGGAACGGGATGAAAAATCCAGAGAACCCACCCGCCGAAACGCATAATGGTCCTAGACACATCAGCATTTCTAGCCGGGTTCGACCCCTTCTCCGTCAGCGAAAAACAAGTCACAGTACCCCAAGTGCAAGGGGAAATAAAGACAAAATCCATGACTTGGCTACGGTTCAAAACAGCAGTGGAAAACGGCAAACCGGAAGTTAAAACGCCCTCCGAAGAAGCCCTGAACAAAACGAAAACATCCGCAAGCACGGTTGGCGACGCGTTTTTCCTGTCAGAAGCTGACACGCAACTTTTAGCGTTAGCCCTAGAACTCAAAGAAACAGGCTACAACCCGCAAATAGTCTCAGATGACTATTCAATACAGAACGTCGCCGCAAAAATGGGAATAGAATTCACGGCACTCGCAACCTTCGGCATCCGCCGCCTCCTAGAATGGGTCAGATACTGCCCTGCATGCCACAAAGAATACCCAGCCAACTACAAAGCCACCAAATGCACAGTCTGCGGCACAGAACTGAAAAGGAAACCACGGAAAACACCTAAAAACCCCAAAACCACAAAGTAACAAAAAGAGCGGAACAATATGGATGTAAAAAAGACAACGTACTTCAACAAGGCAGGTGAACAAAACACCGCTGCACTACTAGAAATCGTTGAGGAATACGTTAACAAAGAAAACATCACCACCATCATCGTAGCCTCGTCCACGGGTGAAACAGGCGCCAAAGTAGCTAAAGCCTTCAAAGGTAAAAACATAGTCGTAGTAACGTATTGCCACGGCTTTCGCCAACCAGACAAGGCTGAACTGCAAGAAAAATTCAAAACCGAAATTCTGGCAAATGGAGGGAAAATTTTCACTGGAACCCACGCCTTAAGCAGCGCAGAAAGAGCAGTCCGCAGCGCCTTCGGCACGATAGAACCGCTGGAGCTAATCGCCAACACGCTTAGGCTGATGGGGCAGGGAACAAAAGTGTGCGTGGAAATAACGCTTATGGCTATGGACGCAGGGTTAATCCCTGCCAACCAAGATGTTGTCGCTGTAGGCGGCACAGGAAGCGGCGCGGACACGGCACTGCGCATTAAACCCGCTAACGCCGCACGATTCTTTGACCTGAGGATAAAGGAAGTAATAGCGAAACCAAGCAGTTTCTAGTGATTTATGGCATCTATGACAGCCAGCTCTGTGGCTTACAAAAACGTTAGAAGCAAAATCAAAAACAGCCCCTCAAGCGCAAAAATTGGAACAAGGATTTGCTTCGCCTTCTTAAGCCCCGCATCAACAAGCAACGACAAGGATTCCAAACGAGATTGCCCAATGACCCTGACTTTTGGAACGACAAGGCGTTTGCATCCAGCCTTACACCTTTCCAAGCTGGCCTCCGCTGTTTTTGCGGCTGCTGTGATGTAGCTAATCAGCAGGTCATGGTTCATAACTTCGCCTATAGGATGGTAACCACGACGTCCTACAACTACGGCGCTGACCGCGTGCGTGTCAGTTGTGAAAACTTCGCTTTCATCAAATCCGCTTGTAGCTAGAGCTGAAAGGATTTTTTCGCGCAGCCCAGAGACCACGTTGTTTCCATCGATGACCACGTAGGCGGATTTCTGTTCGGCAACTTTAACCACAATCGCGGTGATTCCGCCTGAGCTCATGCCGTCTTGGAGACTGAACTCCTTGGGGAATACCGTGGCGGCGCCCACCTCGAAAGGCTTAGCGGGCAAAGAAGTAGCTTTTTTGAGACATTTGGAAGCCACTGCGGTTAGTGCCTCTAAAGATGCATCCATAATACCTGTGTTGTCGATGCTGTTGTGGGCGTTGACTACGATAGCGCAGTCAAGTCCGCATTTCTCTGCTTCTTCGCGAACGATGCGCCCTAGCTCCTGTGGCATGTCTTCGGTGGTTTTGGGGGCAAGAGTGAAAGAGAGGAAAGCAGTCTTCCCGAAAACTTGGCACACGGCAGTAACGCCGTTTTCCGAAACTTTGAGGAGGGGTGTTGCTTTATCCGCGGATGCTTCAAATTCAGCTGCAGCAAGCACGCTATCGATTACCCTGCGGTTTTGCGCCTGCGAGGCTAAGTCAAGTTCGTGGCCGAGAAGTCCTAAGGGAACGCAGGCGTCACAGCCAAACTTTTTCCCAAATTCACTCTTGAGCAATGAAGGCAGAAGACTGCTACCAATGTTTTTAAAGGGACCTGGATGGACAAGAGGAACTACGATTGCTGCTTTCGGCTTAGACGAATCGAATTTTAAGAAGGAAACTTCAATGTCTTCGTTTTCGCCTAGTTTCTCAAGAAGTTCCTCGAAGGGCTCGTTGAGAGCAACGACCCAGTTAAGCATGAACGCCCTGAAAATAGGTATGGAAGGCACGCCGTACATTCGCTGTCCTAACCGGTCTACTATGTGAACAAACAAGAAGGCGGAAACGTAAGAGGCAATAGGCGCTATAACTAGAAAGGGCAGGATTTGAACAGGGTTGATGCCTGCTAGTCTTGTCCAAAAGAGCAAGAACGCAGTTATGCAAAGGAAAGGCTGAAGCAGAGAAGCTAACAGCCTCCGTGCGATTGCTACTGAGGAGCTTGCGAGGAAAACAACAAACCGCAGAGTCAGCACCGCCGCAAAGCCTAAGAGACAAAGCCTAATCCACCACCAAAAACTGAATATGCCTCCGATGACAACGCCGAGAATGATGAAGAGCAGCCAGAAAAGCCATCCGAAGAGAGACAGCGCCACTGTGCGTCTCGGAACGTAGATTGGGTCGCGTAAAATTATCTTGCTGGTTACGTAGTCACCAATGATGGTTACGGCGAAAAGGGAGATGCCGAGTAATAAGCTGGTGATTAAGCCGTCAACTGACGGGAAAAGGGCAGAGGTGGAAAGCCCCGCTATGCCTATGCAGAATACAGCCACGACTGCAATGGCTTTTTTGAATGTGGGAAGAAAGAACAGTGAAGCGTAGTGTTTCACTGCCTTGTTTATGGAGTGATTCATGGAGTTTTCAGTCGCCACATTCACCATCTCAAATCGGGTTCTTTATGAGATAAAGTATGCTTATTAAAGTCTAGCCAAGTTAAGGAGTAAAATTTTCTACACTAAAGCGCCTTAGGAGGTAATTTCAGGCGCAGTAAGCGGGAATGTTGACATGAAACAGTTAAAGTGAAAACCAGTAAAAAGGGGCGCACATGTTACTTCATCATGGACGCGGCGTATGTTAGGGGAGCAATTGCTTTATTTGTAGAGCGCATATTATAATAGTTTTGCGAAGCCTATGCCAGAGCAAGAAATGCCGCCCACTATATTCCACATGCTCGAAAGGAACGTGGGCAAAAAAATCAGGGTTATTTTGGATCCCGCATACGGTTTTGAAGGGACACTGGCAGCTGTAACGCATGAACCATCGGGCATATGGCTTTCAGACGCCGAAGCCATTGTTTTAAGGGCAACAATCGCCCAGCCCATACCCCAAGTTGCAAGCAGAGAAGAAAGAAGCGAGTTATTCCTGCATCTGGATTCAGTGCAAAGAATAGAAGTTTTGCATCCTCCGCCACGACGCTAACAGAAACGCCTGAAAAAGAGAAGTTTAAACAGGGAAGAACACTCTGGCTAGAACAGAGACCACTATCAAAGTTACCGCGACCACCACGAGAAGCTCGGGTCTAATTTTGATGCCTTCAGTTTCTTCCTCGAAAAACCTCAGCAAACCCGCACTTGCCGCAGGCATCGGAGATTTATCTTTCTGCTTTTTCCTACTCATCGCTTTTTCCCTATCGCGCTAATGAAACGCTGTAGTTCTATAATTTTTTCTGCATTATTAACCTTGCGCATTACTGTGAGCCTTCCTAAATCTTTAACTCTGGAAAGAACGCTAAAAGACACAACTAAAGGCGGGAAACACCATGCACATACATGAATTTCAAGATATGATGAAACGCCTATACTATCACAGGGATTCAGAACGCGGAGTAAAAGGAACGTACGAGTGGCTTGTGGACGAAGTCGCAGAATTAAAGGAAGCCCTCGAAGAAAAGAACATGGAAGCTGCCGAGAAAGAATTCGCAGACGTCATCGCGTGGCTTGCGTCTCTGGCGAACATAACGGGAATCGACCTTGAAAAGGCAGCTATCAACAAGTACAACGACAAGTGCCCCAAATGCCAAAAGGCTCCATGCCAATGCACATTCTAGTTGATTAGCCGTTTCTGTCCTAAGCCAGTTAACATCCAAGAGCATGGTCTGCGTCCCCTTCGGCTGACGACATCCTCAGCCTCTAGCAACCGCAAATGGTGCATCACCACAGCGTAAGACAGGGCTTTTTCCTTTGCTATCGAGCTTGCAGTAGAAACCCGCTTTTCTAGAACGTTCAATAAGAGGGTTCTATCTTTGAGACCGCGTTTCACGTTCCTTATACGCTGCAAGTAAGCATTCGGGTGATAAGCTGTTTTAATCAGGGTTCACCGAGAATAAATGGGCAGTTTACGCTGAAAAGCTTTAGGCTACGTGAAGGCAGTGAGGCTTACTTGCTTTGGCTTATTATTATCGAACATCGAGGAGATTTCCTCTTTAATTAACGTGAGTCGCTGAGTGTAATAATTGGGCAACCCATATTTGTCAACCAAATGCTGCGCCGCCTCCAAATACTTTTCAATACCACCTCGGTAAACCGTCAGAGTTAACGGTCCACCACAGTAAAGACACTTGCCACGGAGAGGCAAACGGCGAAAACGCTTATTGCACGATTTGCAACGGAAGCTCTGAGTGGAGAAAGCACGCAAGTTACCCGCGATGTCCCGAATAAAATGCGTAGTCAACACCTTCAAAGCAACGTACTTCACGTCTACCGCGTCGATTTTTTCACCTAACTCCAACTGCAAGTTCAATTTTTCAATCATAGACTTAAACTGCTTATAGGAACTCTCCGAGTTGCCAAGGTTTATGTCAGAAACAGGCGTCGTAAACTTGAAACCTTCAAACTGCGCTTCAGTTCCAAGCCTATTGCTAACAAGATCCACTATGGAGCTAACCTGCTTAGCTTCAGCGCGCTCCAAAGTTTTCCCGTAAAACTCAAGAGAGTAATCCCCGTCAACATCAAAATCGTGCGCTTGCCGCTGCACTTCCTTAGTGTTCACGAACGGAATCAACAACAAAGGCGCATCCATAATCCCGCCTATCTGTGCGGGCAGGTACTTACGCGAAAAATTCAGCAACGTGTCTAACGCCAGCATAACTGCGTCCTCGTCGCCGTCGCAGTCCCGCCGCTTGGCTGAGTGCCAAATCGGATGGGCATAGCAAACGCTAAGCCCCGTGAAACCTACAACGCGACCCAAAATGCTAACGCAGGTGTGAGGAGCCAAACCCATAATCAAATGCCCAACCAACTCGTCAGCACTCTTTACATTGTAGTAGCTTGGAAGCTGGTAAACACGAGTTAACAAGTCATCTATGAAATTTGCGACTTGCACAAAATACTCAGCCGCGTTTCGCGGGATAACAACATCCTGAATCTTGAGCTCACAAACTTGGTCAGGATCAGTTAAAGCGGCGCCAAACATGTCGCAAGTGTAGCCGAGTTGCCTAAGCTGCTCAACCGTAACTCCAACTTCAGCAGGCTTAAAATGCGTCAAGGGCGCGTTAGTGGCGTCAAAACGGATGGTACCATCCTTGTAAACTGACAAATCATGCTTCGCCCGCAAAACACCCTTCTCGATAATTTCAGGAGTCTTCTCCTCATTCGTTAAACCCTTAACGCATTTCAAGAGTTTTGGAGCAGAAAGCCCAAGCACACGACACGCATCATCAAGCAACTCCTTAAAGTTAACAGCTTGACGCTGATACGGCACAGCATCAGCTTTGCACGTTGGACACGTATTGTCCTTCAGTGGTCGTCCACAACGCGGGCAACTCTTCTCGATGACAGTCTCACAGCCGCACGCGTTGCACTTCACCTTGAAAGTAAAAGTCTTGCAGTTAGGACACTTGCGCTTAGCAACCTCAACGAACACGGGACCCTTCTTCGCTGCCTCCAAAAGGTTGCGGTGAGAACCTCCAGCTAAACTCACAGGAAAAAGCACATGCACCAGAGGCTTCATCTCTCGCCGTTTTGCCTTTTCAGGACGCCCCATACGTGCGCCCACAAACGTAGGCGCCTTATCCTTAATCTCTACGCCGGAAAGCAAACTAACAGCCTTCAACACAGAATCCGCTAAGGCAGCTTCTGCCGTTTGGCAAGCACTGTTACCGTAACCAAGCGAGAAAGCAAAAGCATGCGCATCCTCGCCTTCAAGAACAATTTTGCCGTCCACAAGCTTATGCGGCGCAAAGATTCTTCTTAGAGCCTGAGTCACGTCCAGCTCAAGCGCCCCAACAACCTTGCGCACAGCGTCACCCTCAACTAGCACTTCGGAAGCTGACAGCCATTTCCGTAGTAGCTCAACCTCTTGAACCGAGGAGAGGTTTGACCAGAACAACGTAGACCGCGGATGTAAGGGCACACCCAAGTGCAGAGACAGCAGTGTTGCTTCTTTAACAGTTGGTGTGTTGCTGAACGGGTCAGTCAAAAAAGCTTTCAGGCGCTTCTCTGTAACCGTGGCGGTTTCCGCAGCCTTCCCCGACTCGCCGCCGAACTTTCCCGCAATAGCGTTCTTTACGTCTTTAATCCACCATTCTTCAACGTAGCCCGACGGCGAAAGCGGCTTACTGGTGTAGAGGAAGTCACCAAAACTTATCAGGATGTCCCCTAAGAAAAGAATCTTGTCAATTTTGTTTTTTACAGCGCCAAAGTTTTCAAGGGAAACACGAACAACAGAGCCATCCTTCAACAAGACCACAGGCGGCTCAAGTGTGTCCACAGGCACAGTGACACCGCCCTTCCCAGGAAGCTCCAAACGCATTTGAGTGCCCGCCGCAAGAAAACGCTCCACCACAAGCATAGTTGCAGGGTGAATCCCCACGGCTGAAAGCCCAGTGTTCCGCGACCTGCCATATCGTAGTCTGAAGCCGCCGCGTCTAGAAGGAAAGGAAAAGATGGGGCGCCCAGCGATAACGTCGTCCATGAACCCAGCTGACTTTTGCGCCTTATCATCCGACGATTTTTTGCGGAACTCTCTAAGCCAGTCCCAACCTTGAAACCCAAGCTTCTCAATAATCACTAGAACTTTGGGAGCGCGCCCTACAATCCCGTCGTTTACAACGCGGAGGGCTCCGCCTCTTACGCGGTTAGTCTCTACACGCTGAAGGTTTCTGAAGGAAGAAACCTCCACTGGGTCAGACTCTGTGCCCGTAACCTCAACGGGAAGCCACTCAAGAGCTTTTTTTATTTCTTCATCTGAAATGTGATATTGAAAACGTCCCACTGAACGCTCGTACAGGCGTAGTTCTTCGAGAAAACGGGAAATTTCTTCAGCGGCAGGTTTGTAACGGTCAAGCCCCAGCAAGCGGCGCACAAAATCTCCGACAACAAGCGTTAGGGCTTGGTCGGTTCCCCCAGCAGAACGTATGGGTCCCGCGAAGTATATAGCAAGATACCGCGTGCGGTCAAAGTTGTTTTTGATTTTCACGTGCGCTACGCCCTGTATGGGCGCCGCGGTTAGACCTTCTGTGAAAATTGCCAAAGCAGTACGGATGGCTTGTTCCGCCGCCGCCTCAGGTTCCATGTGCCCAAATTTGCCGTAGATGATTTCTTCGGCAACTTTGAAGGCTATTTCCTCCCGTTGCAGTTTTGAGCTTAATTCGCGGATGCTGACAGCTACCTCTTTTGGGCCCACGAGTCCTTCAACCAGGTCAGCTATGTCCTTCGCAATGGCGCATTCTGTCTTCAGCGACGGGTCGAGACCCTTTGTCCTAGCGGTGTCGCTTATGAAGTATAATTGTTTAAGCTGGTTCTCCAGTGTTTCGATGTAGTGCTGGTAGCTTTCGCTCATTTTGTGGTTCAAGCGGTTGCGTCCTCACTCATCATGTGCGTGCCGCGTTTATTTTGGCTTTCTAGCATAAAAATCGAAAAAACTCCGCGGGGAAAAGCGTGCTTCGGCGGGTTCAACTCAAAATGGTACATGGTTACGGTTTTGTTCTTTTGACGCCGCCGATTATTTCAGAAAGTTTTTGTTTAGCATCGGTGCCTTCGATGATGTTGCCTGTGACTATGATGTCTGCGCCTGCTGAGACCGCGGCTAAAGCTTGTTCTTTGTTTCTTATTCCGCCGCCCACTATGAGAGGGCTACCAATGAATTTTTTGACCATGTGAATCATTTCAGGAGGCACAGGGTGCTTCACGCCAGATCCGCCTTCAAGGTATATGAAGCGCATGCCAAGATACTGTCCTGCAAGAGCGTGAGCGGCTGCGAGTTCAGGTTTGTTATAGGGCACGGGGATAGCTTTGCCTATGATGCCGGCTGTGCCGCCTTCGCCTACGATTATGTACCCCAGGGAAATTGGTTCTAAACCGTACTTTTTCACTAGGGGGGCACCCAAAACTTGGGCGCCTATGAGGAAGTAAGGGTCTACAGAGTTCAAAAGAGACATGAACCATATGGCGTCTGCGTAGCGGCTGATTCCTGCTACATTGTTGGGGAAAAGAATTGTTGGAATTCTCACGGCGCGTTTAATCGCTTTGATAACAGCGTCAAGGTGGGCTTGCGAAACAAAAGTTGAGCCGCCAATCATTATGGCGGAAGTTCCGCTGGTTTTGGAGTTTTCAGCGATTTTTGCGGCTTGAGAAGGCGTGATTTTTTCGGGGTCTACAAGAGTTATGTGAATGGCGCCTTTGGTTTTGATTCTTTCGATCAAGTATTTCTCAACATAGCCAAGCATGCGTAGCCCTCCTGTCTAAGTGCCAGTGGCGTTAGCTGCTGATGGCCTGCGTGAAGAACCGTAAACCTTGTCGGTGAACATGCAGTAAACGTCAACTTCGCCTTGAGCAATTTTAATTGGGAATTCTTCTTGAACGCCACAGCTACTACAGCCCACCACGGCGCGACCTTCGTCTCTGAAAATTTCCACGCGAACTGTTTCTTTACCACATTTAGGGCAAGAGAAGAACTTGGGCAAACGCTTCTTGGGGATGTGAACAACTTTTCTCCTTCTTCGCCCCATTCATAACATCCTTCCGCAAACGTGAACTAGTGCGCAATAGTATTTATGCGCGTCCTTAAATAGTTGCCTACAACCAATAGAACATCAAGGATGCGTGAGCCAAGGTGAAATTGGCACCTTCTGTCTTAGAATTGGACTTGGCTGAGGCAGAGAAGAGAATCAACAGGTTCATCAAAAATTATGTTGAGAACGCAGGAGCAGGCGGCATAGTTCTCGGGTTGTCCGGCGGCGTTGACAGCAATACAATAGCCGCGCTTTCCAGCCTCGCAATAGGCGGAGACCATGTGCTGGGGCTTATGCTGCCAGAAAAAGAAACGTGTAACCCTAAGGACATAGAGGATGCGAAAATCGTTGCAGAGAAATTCGGCGTGAAAACGCAAGTCTGTGACATCACGCCGGCTCTGGAAGGCTTCTACAAGACGATACCGATATTTGACGCGGCAGACAAGCTCTGCAAAGGCAACATAAAAGCGAGAACAAGAATGATTTACCTTTACTATTACGCAAACAAGTCCAACAAAGTAGTCTGCGGAAGCTCGGACAAATCAGAAACCATGATGGGCTACTTCACGAAGTGGGGAGACGTCGCTGCAGACATATCACCAATAATGGACTTGTACAAAACTC
>CAZYUQ010000009.1:0-21962 GCA_964650565.1 uncultured Candidatus Bathyarchaeia archaeon
AGCCACAACAGTACGCTTGCGCTTAGCTTTGGCGAGAAAACGCGAACCCAACCCCTTATGCGTTGGCTTCCCAAACCGCACAATCGTAACCATCGCCAACTTAGCTGCAACCTCAGCGGCAATCACAGCCCTAAAAGCGAAATCCCAATTGAGAAAAAACAAGCCCAAAACAGCTAGGAACTCAACAAAAAGCGCCAGCACCGCTCCCTTGTACGTTACAGTCCACGCGTGCGCTGCTACTCTTCTTTCTTCCGCGTTGCCCAAACCCACAGCATTACCCAAATCCACCAGCCCATCAAAATGCTGCAGTCCAGTTAGCACAAGCAAAAAAGCCATTGTCATCACCGCGGGAACAAGCCTCGACAAGAAGTCAGCGGGCACGTAGGAAATCACGCTGCTGGCGAACGCAAATAAATGCGAAGTTATGAAGCTGCAGGCTACGAAGTACGCTGCGCCAAGCAACCCGATGAATGCACCTATCAAAGGGAACAGAAACATCGCCTCAGCAGACGTTTCCACGAAATCCTCCGTGTTGCCTAACGGTATTATAGTGAGAAAAGAAAGCAAATCCCTAAAAGTTTTTATAGCTTTCATCTTCGACATATAACCCTACACTCGATTAAATAAGAATATAGCCTTTATCGTGAGCCTCATGGAACAACTCAAAAACAAGAAAATCCTCGTCACAGGTGGTGCAGGCTTCATCGGGTTCCACCTGTGCAAAAAACTATCCGAATCCAACCCCAACGTAACCATATACGACAACCTATCCAGCGGAACACTGGAAAACGTCAAAGACACCCCAAAAGCCAAATTCGTAAAAAACGACATCTTGAACCTCAAAGACCTTTACGCCACAGAAAAAGCCGACGTAATTTTTCACCTAGCAGCCCAAGTAGTCGTGCCATACTCAATGGAAAACCCCCTAGAAGATTTTGAGACTAACGCTCGCGGCACACTGAACGTGCTGGAAAAAGCCCGCAAAGACGATGCACGCGTGGTTTTCGCGTCAAGCGCCGCAGTGTATGGCAATCCGACGAAGTTTCCAACCCCTGAAACCTACGGGTTCAACCCTTTCTCCTGTTACGGCTTGTCCAAAGTAGTCGGCGAAGAATACTGTCAAATGTACACGGCGCAGTACGGGTTGGATATTACGATTCTCAGGTTTGCCAATGTTTACGGCTCCCGTTGCCACGGCGTAATCCACGATTTTATAGACAAACTTCACAAAAACCCCGCGAAACTGGAAATCATCGGAACGGGCTTGCAGTCCAGAGACTTCGTACACATCTCCGATGTCGTTGACGCGGTAATTTTAGCGGCAACCAGAGAAAACGCGCTTGGCAAAACTTTCAACATAGGCTTCGGCAAAACAACCAAGATAATCGACTTGGCAAAGATGATTTTAGACATCCTAAACTTATCAGGCAAAACGGTGGTAACAACCACTAACGTTTCGTGGAAAGGAGACATAGACACCATCTGGTTTGACATCAGCAAAGCACAAAAAGAACTCCAGTGGCAACCACAAGTACGTCTTGAAGATAGCATAAAAGAAATTATCCGAGAGAGGAAACCGCTGGATGAGCACGCACGTTAAAGGGCTAATCGCGCTTCTGCGGCTTCCCTACTGGATGATGTCAGGTGGACTGGCACTGTTAACCGCGTTCGCCATCACCAGAGGCATCTTCAACGTCGAAACCATCTTGCTGATTTTCTTTTCGATGTCCATGATTACTTCCGCAGGCTTCGCAGTAAACGATTACTTCGACAGGGAAAGCGACGCCGTAATCAAGCCAAAAAGACCGATACCTGCTGGCGCCCTGTCGTTGAAGCAAGTTGTGGCTACTGCAGGTATTCTTTTCGCGTTAGGTCTAATCTTTGCGGTTTTGATTAATCCGCTTAGCTTTGTGATTCTGCTGGTTGACTCTGTCCTGCTACTGTTGTATTCTGCGTTTGTTAAGCGCAAGTCGGGTTTCGCCGCGAACGTTCTTGTCGGTTTGCTTGTGGGCACAGCCTTCATTTACGGTGAAGCCGTGGTTTCTAACACCGTAAGCGTCATCGCGTTAAGCTTGTACCCGATAGCTTGCGGAACAATCGGCGGCAACGTTCTGCGGGACATTTTAAGCTTTGAAGGCGACTCAAAAACTGGGTACCCGACGCTTCCACAGAAAGTCGGCAACAGCAAATCCGTGAAAATCGCAGCCTGCTTCTTCATTACAACAGGCGTGCTTGCGCCGCTTCCTTACCTTTTAGGCAAATTCACCGTGTATTACCTGCCGCTTATACTACTGTGGAGCATCCTGCTCGTTTACTCTTCCGTTCGCCTTGTAACCTCAACGCCAACAGTAGCGAACGTGCGGAAACATGAACGCGTAATCACGATGTCCATGATTCTGCTGCCGCTGTCCCTTATATTTGAAGCGCTTTCGCCAGTAATCGGAGGACTTTTGTGAAGAAAACCAAAAGTATCTGCCCAGTGTGCCAGAAG
Source organism: uncultured Candidatus Bathyarchaeia archaeon (assembly GCA_964650565.1). GTDB lineage: Archaea > Thermoproteota > Bathyarchaeia > Bathyarchaeales > Bathycorpusculaceae > JAOZHU01. The sequence continues at coordinate 2,492 of CAZYUQ010000009.1, forward strand.
AAAATCGACGTAGACCTAACCGAAGTAAACGGCAAAATCGTAATCACTAAAACATGCAGTGAACATGGAACTTTCTCCGCTACGCACTGGCAGAGCCCTGAAGTTTACAATTTTGCTGAAAGCTTTGATTTTTTCAAAAGCTTCGGTGACGCCACTAACCCAAAAGACCCTGCAGGCTGCCCTTACGTCTGTGAATCCTGCAGCAATCACGCATCAGACACCGTGATTGGCGTCATTGACGTTACCAAACAGTGCAATCTGAAGTGCCCGATATGCTTCTCAACTTTTGCAGACCACGAAGTTGACTACGAACCCACTAAAGACGAACTTATGAACATGCTAACGTTCCTGAGTCAACGTAACCCTAAGCCGCCTGCAATCTTGTTTTCAGGAGGCGAACCGCTGGAGCGCGGCGACATCCACGAAATCATCGGTCACGCGCATAAGCTGCATTTCATGACTATTTTGGCGACCAACGGCATCAAATTAGCTGAGTCGCCCGATGTCGCCGCCCAGCTAAAGAAATGCGGGTTAAACATAGTTTACCTGCAGTTTGATAGTTTTCACGACGAAGTTTACGAGAAGATACGAGGAAGAAAACTAGTGCAAACTAAGCTGGAAATCGTAGAGGTCTGCCGCAAGTATGACATGGAAATCATACTTGTTAACACTTTGATGCGGGGTTTCAATGATAAGGAGGTTGGCGACACCATCCGTTTCGCCGCGCGGAACTCCGACATTATACGCGGAATTATTTTCCAGCCTATAGCGTTTACAGGACGCGCAACCGACAATCCTTTCCGCGAAGCGTGGACGGATTGGCGTTTCGTGGAGGAAGTTGAAGACCAAACTCATGGTGAAATGACCGCGGTTGACTTTTTCCCGTTGTCCGTGATGGTTTCGCCGATCATGATAATGCGGAAGTTCATGAAGAAGCCGTGGCCACTGTTTTCCTGCAGCCCGCACTGTGGTGTGGTGAACTGGGTGTACGTTTCGAAAAAGGGCAAGATTATTCCGATTAACCATTTTGTTGACTTCAGAAAATTCTTCAACCTTATCCAGAAAACGGCAAAGAATGTGGAGTCAAAAGGGCGCTTTTCACTTCTTTCATCGCTGTTTCTTGCGGCTATGCAATCGTTGAATTGGCCACTGGTCACCAAGGAAATCGGCATTTTCACGCTGATGACTACCATTCTGAAGACGCATATTTCGCCGACTTACCAGTCGCTTGGTAAGCTGCGGCGGAGAATTTTCCTGCTCGGGTGCATGGCGTTTATGGACCCGTACACTTTTGATGTGAACCGCGTTAGACGGTGCGTGATACACTATGTTACTCCAAACCATAAAATCGTGCCGTTCTGCGCTTACAATAATGTTCACAGGATAGAAACTGAAGAAGGATACGCTTCAAAACAGAATTCGCCGAAGTAGCTGTTAGCTCTGGTCGACGACTTCCACGTTCAGGGAGCAAGCGTTTTCCGTGAACTGGAGTGCTCCGTCTTCACCGCATCTCCACAGTTCAAATATCACCGCGTAGGTTCCCGGCTGGTTTATGGTTATGGTTACTGGGAGTTCCCATTTGCCTTCGTTTTCCAGCGTCCGTGTGTAAGTAGCGTTTGCTTCAGCCGTAAGCGGTAGTTTGTGTATCATTTCGCTGGTTATTTTCAGCAGCACTGTGCAGTTTTGGGTGTCGCCCATGTGGTTTTCCACGGTTACGGGCACGGTGAACGTGTTGTTTTGGTTGATGATTAGGAGCTCTGGGTAGTCTACGGCTTGGTTTTGTGAATCAAGCAGGTAAATTGTTGTGTACGTTTTTGTTGGTGGCTTCAGACTTGGGTAGTACAATGCGATTAGAATGGAAGCGAATACAAGTGCGATTAAAACTGCGACCACGTAACCCTTCTTGTCGTCCAAGATTAGGCTTCGGGCACGGTTCTTAAGCGTTTCCAAATGTACTTTCGCTCCATAAATCCTCTGAACATGGTGGTAAATATTTCTACCCCTGACTTGATTCTTCTCATTTTTGGTTTTCCATATTTTCTTGCCTTATAGGTAGTTGGAACTTCCACCATTTTGAAGCTTTCTTTGGCGAAAACCACTAACATTTCAGTTGCGAATGACATGTCGTCCTCTTTCAGTTTCACTTTTTCAAATGCTGCACGCGATATCGCCCGAAAACCCGATTGGGTATCGCTGAGGTACTGCGCGAAAAACAAGTCGTAAAAGAAAGTTATAACCTTGTTTGCGACGAAATTCACCATGCCCATAGCTTTGTTCGGGTCATACATCCGCGTTGCAAGAACCATGGCTGCGTTTTTCTTAACCATTGTATCCACCAAGCGGTCGATGTGTCTGAATTCGTAGGTGCCGTCGCCGTCCACCATTATTATGACGTTGCCTTTTGCCTGTTTCATTCCACTTCGCAAGGCAATGCCGTAGCCGCGTCTGGGTTCAATGATTAATCGGCAGTTTGCCTCTTTGACTATGTCTAGTGTTCCGTCAGTTGAGTTTCCGTCTACAACGATTATCTCTTTGGGGTACGTTACTGCCTTCTCAATGGTTGCTAATGCTTCACGAATGTTTCCTGCTTCGTTCAGCGTTGGAATTACCACCGAAACCAGTTCTACCTTCGATGTCATTGCCCGTAACTTCCAATTTGAAAGGCTATATACTTTCCGTTGGTGCTTAAATAAGTTCTCCGTATATACCGAGGAGTTTCTCCACGTTGCTGTCCCAGCTGTACTTCTGCGCAACCATAGCCCGCAACGCGTTTTTAACCCCTGAAAGTTCCCTGTGAGAGAAATCTAAAACTGTTTCTGCAAGAGCCACAGGATTATCAGGTGGCACTATTTTGCCGTAATCATCAGCCATAATCTCAGATATGCCCCCTACGTTTGTTGCTATTACTGGCAGCCCGCAAGCCATGGCTTCAAGCGCTACCAGAGGCAAGCCTTCTCCAGACTTAGAGGGTAAAACGAAAAGATCTGCGGCGTTATAGTACAGTGGCAAGTCGGCATCCGACACGAAGCCTGCAAGTCGGAGATTGCCTCCGATTCCCAACTGCTCTATTCTCGCTTTGACTTGAGCGAAGTCTGGTCCTTGACCGACGACGAGAAAAACCAGCCGCGGGTTTTTCTTTACTGCTATGTGTGCGCTGTCGATTAAGGTGTCTACGCCGTTTTTGTACACAAGCCTTCTCACGGTTATGACAACAACAGCGTTCTTGGGAATTCCCAGTTTTTTTCTTACGGCGTCTTTTGCGCCTGTTAAAGGTTTAAACCGTTCCATGTCAACGCCGTTGTATAGCACGGTTATCTTTTCTGGGTCTGCGCCTAAACTTGAAACGTAGCGCTTTGTTGCGTTGCTGACGACGATTATTTTGTCTGCTTCCTTCAAAACAGCCTTTCCAACGGCGAGGTCGTTCAGCTTTTCAACGGTGTCCCAGAAGCGTCCGTACTCGATGAAGGTGTTGTGCTGTGTGAGCACGAATGGTTTGGAGTATTTTTTTGCGAGTTTGGCTGCGAGTAAAGAGGAAAGGTATGGGTGACCGTGCGCGTGAATTAGGTCGCTGGATTTGACTGTTTCTAGGAAAGGTTTGTAGCTGGTCACGTTGGGGATGGGATATGGGATGCCTAGTCTGAAGCCGATGCTTAGTGAGTCGTAGCATCTGACGTTTATGCCGTTATAGCGGTATTGTTTGGTGGTGTTGATTCTGTTTGTTAGCACCATGAGTTCAAACTGTTTTCGAAGTAGCCGTTTGCTTTGCTCGTAGGCTACTCGTTCTATTCCGCCGACGTGAGGCAGAAAAGTATGCGTGACGACGCACAGTTTGGTTGGAGCCATGGTGCTCACTGCGTAAACTCCTCAATCCAGCAACCTATTATAAGTTTATGGTACCCTGCCCTTCCCGCGCAGAAGCACAGTTTTTATAAGCTACGCTTAATTGACGTATCCATCGGCTTAAACTTTCAACATGTGCCTATCAGGAGGAAACAACAGCTGAACGTAATTATCGGCGGCGGAAAATACGGATGCTATGCAATCGAGCACCTAAGGCAGAAACACAAAAGCTTCGTGGTAGTAGATATTGACCCAAACTGCCTCGCAACCAAACAGTTCAAACTTAAGCCCTCTGAGCATGCCGCCGCTGAAGGCGAGTATTTCATTCACGGCGAACTCCCAAAAGCGCTGGAGCTGATAGAACAGTTAAAGCCCGAATACGTGTTCCCCACCGCGCCCGTGCACATAGCCGCAGACCTAGCAAGAATCAAGTTCAAGCTTGAGCCATGGAGCGAAGCCATAAACCCAATACTCGCGAAACTGCCCGCTGTGGTTGTGCTGCACGCGAGAAGAGGCAAAATCATCGCCAGCTTCAACAGAGACCACGACTGCGTAGACCAATGCTCGATGCCCCAAGTGTGCCCCTCTTCAAAAATAAAGAAGCCCTGCACCATGACGGAACTAATGCGGTTCGCCAGCCCCGAAGCCTGCATCCTAATCAGCTACTCAATGGCGCCAGGAATGGGCGCACTCAAAGGCAGCGAACTGCTAGAATTTTTTGACTGGGCAAAAACCAAAGACAAGTTCATAGTCGCCACAACCTGCGACTGCCACGGAGTCGTAAACGCATACCAAAAACAACAAAGCAAGACTGAAAAATAATCCTGCTCAATTATTGCGCTTCTTGAAGTAGACAAGCAAACCTATGCCTACTGCAACGCACCATCATATTTGGAGCCTAATAGAAATAGTATGCAGAAACCAGTAGGGGGTCTATCCAGAATAGCCCACAGCCTATTTATAGTTTAAATAAGGTGGCTATAGGCTCTGTAAAGTCTCTAAGGGATTCTATTCTTTCAATTCTTGTGTAAAGAATCGAGGGATACCCAATTTCTTGAATCTCTTAGGCATCGACTTTTACAGAGTACATACTGTGAGAGTTGGTGCTTACCTTGAATAAGTCCAACCTTGCTGAAACGCTAATTCATACAACCTGCGTAATTATAATTCTAATGGGAATAACCGCACTTATTACACTCGGTACTATGTTATACTACTACAGCATTGGCAACATCACGGCTTGTTTACTGTTTGCTACATGGACTTTTTGGTTATGCATCACAGCAGTTTCAATTCTATTTCTCTTGATTGTAATTGATTCTGTGGTTACCGTGTTTATAGAAAGACTTAAACGCAAAAAGTATTAATAACTAGCTTTTTGCGGGTTATATTTTGGGGAAAAAACCATACCTAAAAAAATGGGAAATAGTAATCCAAGTTGGAATACTTATAGTTGCTTCAGTCGCAGTTGCATTTTCCTATATTGCACTCATAGAAGCAATTAATGCGTCAAAACAAGCTAACGATTTAACGGCAATAGCCAACGATTTGAGTAATAGGAGTTTAGCTGTTGCTGAAGCGGAACAAGCGTTAATGAACAGGTTACATAATGTCTCTGTAATTGCATTAGAGCCCTCCACTGTGTCTGCTACATTAGATTACAGCACTCTAATCAGAAAGGATGAAGGGTCGAATCAAAATTATTGGGACGTAACATCGTATTTTTCAATGAATGGTAATCTTTCTTACGATGTAACTCTACTGTCCACATTTTTTGCAGAGATAAACTTCACAGTTAGCATGGTTAACTCTGCATACAACATATCATTCTCTAAGGCACCACAATCATTTATTCTTCCAAAAGAAGAAGTGAAAACGGTTCCTTACACTTCATTAATTGAAGTTCAGGGATATATTCATCCCCGCACAATCGGTTCTTGGGAAATTTATCCAAGTGTGGCTAAAATGATTAACCAAACATACAGTTTAAATCTTGATTACCTGCTTCTCAGGGTAGATATGTTAGACGTGGGAACTAACAATTTACTCAAATCTCAGGAATTCACTATACCCTTACAGATTAATTTTAATCCCTGAAGTTATGATTGATTTGTTTTGCTTGAATTTTGTATGAGGGTTAACCACTTGTTTTTGCCTTCAACTTTAATGCCACACGCTTCTGCTGGTGTTTTTCCTTTTAGGCTTTCATGTGGTCTTATGTAATTGTGGAATATTTGGTAACCTGCGAGCATGACTGTCTTCCTTTTCTTTAGTCCCCTCATGGTTTTTTCTCTGTCTCTGATTTCTCCGTTTAGGCGTTCCATTTTATTGTTGTTGTGGTCGCCTTGCAGTCGTATGTGGCGTGTGTGCTGTGCTTTCGGAAATATTGTTTTGGATGCTACTGAGTACGTTGGTAAACCATCTGTTATGAAGTTTTTAGGTTGTTTTTTCATAAGGCGTCTAGCTGTGATGAAAAGTTGTCGTGCATCATGTTTGTCTTTTGTTTCGGCTACTTCTTGAGCGATTAGAAAGCGTGTTTCATCATCCATTATTGCGAAGAGGTATTTCAGGTCGCCTTTTACTTTCATGTAGATTTCATCAGCTCTCCAAGTATCGCTGACATTGGGAACTATCTTTTCAGCGTAGTCACGCATTAACTTGACATACTTCTTTATCCAGTTGTAAACCGTTTGATGCGTCACTTCCACGCCTAACAGCTTAAGAGAGCGCATGGTGTTTCTCAATGATTCTCCGCTAAAGTAGAGTTGCATAGCTGAGGTTATCGCTTGGGGGTTGTGTTTCATGCGTTCAAAACCAATGTTAAAGGTAAAGTCTCTGTGGCAGTCTTTGCAGTTGAATACTTGGATGTTTCCAGCTTTGTTTTTGCGTATTCCATCTTTTCGGATGTTTGGTGAGCCACAGTAGATGCACTCTGTAAGGTTTTCTATTGGTGCAATTCTTGCTATGGTTACTTCTGCTCTTAGTGACTGAGAGAGATTAACTGCGTGAATGTGCTTGCACTTGACATGGCGGTATTTGTTGTCGGGGCATTCGCACATCCATTCTCCGTCGATTTTTGTTACTGCGTATTCTCCGTTTCCGCTTTGGGATTTGACTGTGTAAAAGTTTTCGTCTATTCGCTGAATTTGACCTGTTAGTTCTACTATTGCTTGTCCGCGTTGTTCTCTTGTGGTTGTCAATTGTGTTATCATTGTCTTTACCTCAATAGTTACCTTATAACACCGTTGCTTATAAACATTTAGGTAACTTATGAGGTAACCTTAAATACCACTTCTGCCATAAAGGTTACCATAGAAGAGGTAACAGTAATGGGCGAAATCACAAACCTGAACAAAGCCACAAGCAAAAACGAAAGCCTCAGAACAACAGTTCCAAGAAGCATCATAAAGCAATTCGGATTAACTCAAGATGACCAGCTAGAATGGATTTTACTAGCTGAAGGCGGAGAGCTAATAATCCAAGTTAAGCCCATAAAAGTTAAGGTGCAGTGAGAAAATCATGGCATCCCTCGAAAGTTTACATGGAGAGCAAACACTCAGAGACTTTACAGAATCTGGCTATAGACTGCACACAGCAATAGAGCAGCAAGCTATTTCCTGTTCCTGAACGCTCGCGTGTACACGTTCGAAGAAACACCCGCAACCAAACCGCCAATAGCATCATTCGTAAGCGGACCAAGCTTCTTCAAAATCCCAGGCTTAGCCTGATCAAACCGCGTAAACTCAAAAACACCCCTCACACCAGCAAGATAATTAGCAATAGCCAAACCCAACAACTCATCAGCCACCAAACCAGGTCTCCCCATAAACCGCTCTATCGACAAACCAGGAATCAACCCCTTCTCAGCATCCTCCTGCGCACGGAAACAAGCAACCTCCAAAGTCGCCACGTTCACATCCGACAAAGCATCAAGAAACTCCTCCCGCAACATCTCAGCAGCAGCCTCCTCAGTGTCTAAACCAGGATGCGGCACAAAAAGCTCAAGCGCCGTTTCCACAAGGTCCTGCAAAGTTATGCCTTTTTCCTCTAAATACTTCAGCAAAGCTGGCGTTTCCGCGTTCATATCCATCAGCACTTGTCTTATGACGCAGTTTATTTTAAGTGTTACGTGCCTTCGGAAAGTTTTTATAATAGTGTATGGATAAACCATCCAATAAACAAGAGGGTTAAAATATGAACACCAAATACGTAATCGCAACAATAGCCATAATCGCAATAATTGCAGCAGCAGCATTCATCTATGTTTACTCTCAAGGACAAAGCAACAAGCAAATCGAAACCCTGCACAACCTAATAGACGACACAGGCTACAAAACAAGCATGGATGCATTACCCAACAAAATTATCTCACTCGCACCAAGCACCACAGAAATCCTATTCGCACTGGGATTAGACGACAAAGTCGTGGCGGTCAGCGACTGGTGTGACTACCCATATGACTTCTCAGCTTGGATTGCCGCTGGAAACATGTCTAGCATCGGCGACTTCAGCGCCCCGAACATGGAAGTTATTGCCACTCTTGAACCCGACTTGATTCTCGCCACTGGTGGTGTCCAAGCAGAAACTGTTGACACTCTACGGAATCTAGGGAAAAATGTCTTGGTGTTAGACCCAGCCGACATTGACGGCGTTCTAAAAGACATCGAACTAGTCGGCAACGCAACAGGCAAAGCTGCCGAAGCAGAGACTCTAAACGCGAATCTTAAAAGCAGAATCGATGCCGTGGTCGCCACAGTAGCAAACGCCGCGTCAAAACCAACCGTCTACTATGAAGTTTGGAATTCCCCACTAATGAGCGCAGGCACAGAAGCGTGGCAAAACGGGCTCATAACTACAGCTGGCGGCATCAACATCTTCGGCGACCAAAACCTTAGCTATTTCACGACAAGCGATGAAGCCATTATCACACGTAACCCCGACATAATAGTGCTCCCTGACGAAGGCATGGGCGAGCAGTTTTGGGGAACAATTGACGATGTAAAGGCACGACCTGGTTGGAGTGCGATTAGCGCTGTGCAAAATGACCGAATATGCTTGGCTAACTCCGACACTCTTGCTAGAGCTGGACCACGTGTTGCAGATATAGTAGAGGACTTAGCTGCGGCGTTTCATCCAGAACTCTTTTAAATCCCTCCCACTTTTTTTGTGTGAGCGTTATGAATAACGGCAAAATTGAAAGCACATATTTTCGGCGTACTTCGCGATGGAAGATAATACTACTCTTGTTGATTGTAGGTTTGTTCGCGACAGTCCTGTTGTCTCTGAATGCGGGTTACGCTCCAATTCCATTTGGAAACATTTTGGCAATATTGGGTAAGCAAGTCCCGATTTTGAACGGACTCATTGATACATCGTTAGTTCCCGCTAGCGAGTTTTTGATTGTTCTTTCCTTACGGTTACCGCGGATTATAGCTGGCGTTGTAGTCGGTGCAGCTTTAGCTGCTTCCGGCGTTGTGTACCAAGGCGTGTTTAAGAATCCTATGGCTGACTCGTACATTTTAGGTGTGTCTGCTGGTGCAGCTGTTGGGGCTACTGCTTCGATATTGCTCGGTGCTGGTATTGTCTTTTCTGGCTTCGGTATTGTGCAAGTGGCTGCTTTTATTGGGGCATTGTTGGCCATGTTTCTAGTTTACAGCATTTCCCGTGTTGGCTCAAGAGTTCCCGTGACAACGCTGTTACTTAACGGCATAGCGATTAACTTTTTCCTATACGCTGTTGTCTACCTTATGGAGATTGTTGCTAGCCATGATCAACTAGAGACTATAGTGTCTTGGCTCATAGGCGGCTTTGGGCAACTCACGTGGATAAAGATTTGGGCAGTGTTGCCCTTCATAATAGTCGGCGTTGTGCTGTCGTATTTTTACGCTCGTGACTTAAACTTGCTTGCCGCGGGCGAAGATCAAGCACAGCATTTAGGTGTCAACGTTGAGAAAACGAAGAAGGTGCTTCTAGTGTTTGCTTCTATGGTGACTGCGGCTGCTGTTTCGATTGGTGGGCTTATAGGCTTTGTGGGTTTGATGGTGCCGCACATGACCAGAATAGTTATCGGTCCCGATCACCGCATTCTTTTCCCTGCGGCAACCATAGTGGGCGCTATATATCTGGTGCTTTGCGATGCTTTGGCAAGGGTTGTTACAGTTCCGTTTGGTTCAGTTATTGAATTGCCTGTTGGGATAGTTACTATGCTTGCTGGTGCTCCTTTCTTTGTTATCCTGTTTAGAAGAAAAAAGCAGAATTATGCATTGTGAGGCGGTGATGACTGTTGGTTGTGTTAAATGTTGATGGCGTTGAATGTCGTTATGGCTCTGTTAAGGTTCTGGATGATGTAAGTCTTTCAGCTAAGGAAGGCGACTTTGTTGGAATACTTGGACCTAATGGTTCTGGGAAAACCACGTTGCTCAAGAGCATAAGCAGGATTCTCAAACCGCATAGAGGTGCAATCCTGCTTGACAAGGCTGATATATACACGCTCAAAAGCGTGGATGTTGCCAAACAGTTAGCTGTAGTGCCGCAGGACAGTAGCGTTGGCTTCAGCTTTGCCTCTTTGGATGTTGTTTTGATGGGGCGGAATCCGCATATGACTCGTTTTCAAATGGAAAGCGGTAAGGACTTGGCTATTGCTAAAAAAGTTATGCTTTTGACTAACACGTGGCAGTTTGCAGATAGGCCAATTAACGAGCTCAGTGGTGGTGAGCGGCAGCGTGTGATAATTGCGCGTGCGTTGGCTCAGGAGCCTAGAATTCTGTTGTTGGATGAGCCTTTGACGCATTTGGACATTGTTAACCAGTTGGAAGTTATGGATTTAGTGAAGGAGCTTTGCGTTAAGGAGAAGCTGGTTGTTCTCGCGGTTTTTCACGATTTGAATTTGGCTGCGCGTTACTGCACTTCTGCTGTGCTGCTTAAGAAGGGCAAGATAGTTGCCGCTGGAAGCATAGCCGATGTTTTGACGAGTGAAAACATAAAGAGTGTTTTCAATGTTGATGCCATTGTTCAGAGGCATTTGGTTACTAACTCGGTTTTTGTGATTCCTTTGTCGCCTCAGAAGCCGTCACAGTCTAGAATGTGCTCGGTTCATTTGATTTGTGGTGCGGGTACTGGGACTTCGCTTATGAAGGTTCTTCTGGATGAAGGCTACAGTGTTACTGCTGGGGTTCTCAACGTGCTTGATACAGACTCTGAGACGGCGCAGATACTTAAAATTCCCGTGACGACTGAAGCGCCATTTTCTCCGATAACTGAGAAAACCCATGAAGCCAATTTGGATATGGTTCGTAAGGCGAGTATGGTTGTTTTGACTTCGGTTCCGTTTGGCTATGGCAACCTTCAGAATTTGGAGGCGGCGAAAGAGGCTTTGCTGTTGGGTGTGCCAACGTTTGTTATTGATGAAGTGCCTGTGGCAACTCGCGATTTCACTAACGGTAAAGCAACGAAATTATTAGCAGCGTTGAAAAAGTTGGGCGCTGTGTCTGTTAAAAACCAGAAAGAGCTTTTAGAGTTGCTTCATGTGTCCGCGGAAAAGTTGAAAGTCGTGAAGGACGATACGGCTGAACTGCTTTACCACATGAGACCTGAAGAAAAACGAAACAAAAAAAGGTGGTGAAAAAACTTGAATGAGAAAAAGAATATGAAAGTTGCGGCTGCGTGGAGCGGCGGAAAAGACAGCTGCTTTGCGTGCTACAAGGCTATGCAAGAGGGATACGATGTGGCGCAGCTTTTGATTATGATGTACAGTGAACACGAATCGAACTTCCACATGATTAGCGCTGAACTCTTGGATGCCCAAGCTAAATCCATTGGAATCTCCATAGTTAAACAGGTAACTACCCCAAACAACTACGAGCAGGACTTCACAAAAGTATTGTTGCAAATGAAGGCGAAAGGCGTGGAAGGCATTGTGACTGGAGACGTCTACGATGTTGCCCTGCATGAGGCAGGTTGGCTAGACCGCATTTGCAAGACAGTAGGCTTAGTGCCAGTGCGACCGCTGTGGCATCGGGATACGCTGCAGATAATGAACGAGTTCATAGATGCTGGTTTCAAGGCAACCGTGGTCAGAACCAAAAACGAAGTGTTGGGTGTGGAGTGGCTTGGAAGAGAAGTGAACAAGCAGTTCTTAGCTGAACTTCCCGCGAATGTGGATCCGTGCGGCGAAAACGGCGAGTTCCACACGTTTGTCACGGATGGACCAAACTTCAAAAACATCATAGAGATTCTTAAGACGGAAACGACAACGTTAAATGGCTACGGACGTTTAGAAATTAAACGCTTCAACGCTAAACCGAAATGAAGGGTAGTTTAAACATGAAAAAAATCTTTGATGTGCTTCTCGTTCAGAACGAGTTGAAAGGCGAATCTTTCGTTGACGAAATGCGCGGTAAAAAACCGTTGTTCGTCTGCACGATAGCTACGACGGAAACTGCCAAGATACCCAGCATATCCGCAGCTGGGAAATACCCTGAATTCACTGATTACACACCACCTGCAGACGCTGAACTGCTTCTGCTGGGCAAGTGCAAATGCATCGATGGCGTACCTGTGACGCCTGAAGGGATACCTACACCAGCGTTGATAACTATGTCTGCTCTGCGACTGGCGGATATACCTGTATTGATTGCCAGTGGAGGATTAAAAGTGAAACCTCACGTGCCTTTTCTGGAGTTAGGCGGAAACCCAGGTAAAGACATCAAAACGGGCAGTGCAGTGGAGAACGTTGAAGAAGTCATTCAGCGAGCTACGATGGCTGGGGAAAGCTTGGCGAAAACAGCAGATTACTTGGTGATTGGCGAGAGTATTCCTGGCGGAACAACCACGGCGTTGGGTGTCCTGTTAGCTATGGGTGTAGACGCTGAAGGCAAAGTCAGTAGCAGTATGCCTGAGAATCCTCATGGGTTAAAAGTTGACACGGTAAAAGCTGGGTTGGCGGCTGCGGGTGAACGTTTCGGCAGTTTAGCAGAAAACCCCGTTAAGGCGATTGCTTGTGTGGGTGATCCGATGATGCCTGCGTTTGCTGGTTTAGTTATTGGTGCTGCTTCGCAGGTTCCTGTTTTGATGGCGGGTGGAACTCAGATGTGTGGGGTGTTAGCTATTGTTAACGCTTTGAAGCCGGATGTGCTGTGCAATGTGGCTGTTGGCACTACGAAGTGGGTTGTTAATGATCGTTCTTCTGACATTAGGGGTATTGTTGCGCAGATTGCTGATGTTCCTGTTTTGGCGGCTGACTTGGATTTTGGTTCTTCCCGTTTCAGCGGGTTAAAGGCTTATGAGCAGGGTGTGGTCAAAGAAGGTGTTGGTGCTGGTGGCGCTGCCATAGCGGCGATGGTTAAGTTGGAAGGTGCTGTGACTAAGGAGATGTTGCTTAAGGAGATTGAGCGGGATTATGCGTTGTTAATGGGAACGAAGTGATGGGACGGGATGCTTAAAGAGATTAAAAACCTCTTGTCTTTTCTCACCGCTATCCCAATACGCATGGACAAAGACTGTTTAACTGATTCTGCCAAATGCATGTTTCTTTTTCCCTTGGTAGGCGCGTTTCTTGGTTTGCTTGCTGGCGCGTTCGCTTGGGCGACTGCACTTGTTCTTCCCGGCTTGGTGGTTGGCGCTTTAACGTTAGGCGTTTTGCTGTTGCTCACTGGGCTGCACCACACTGATGGGTTGTTGGATTTTGGTGACGGCGTTATGGCTCATGGCTCAGCGGAGCGGAAAATCGAGATTATGCATGACCAGTTAACTGGTGCTGGAGGCTTAAGCTTAGGCATCATGACGTTTTTGGTCACAGCTTTTGCCATTGCCGAGTTTGATAGCAGCGTCATAATTCAGAGCCTGATAGTGGTTGAGGTTTCCGCGAAGCTTTCCATGGTCTTTGCCACTTGGGCTGGAAGAGCCGTGCACACGGGCATGAACTCACCTTTCATGGTAGCTATGCATGGCAAGTACGGTAATGCCCGTTTGGTTGCGGCTTTGGTTATTTCCGCTGTTATAACTGTGCCTTTGCTGTGGCTGGCAGGCATAATCACTTTGCTGGCAGGCGTGATTGCGGGTTTAGTTATGGTCGGCATTGCGCATAAGCACTTCAAGGGCGTAACAGGCGACGTGTTGGGTGCAACGAACGAGATTGCGCGGATGGTTTCGCTGGTTGTTTTGCTGGCTGTGATGTTATGGGTGTAACTGCACTGGTTATGGCAGGCGGGAAAGGCGCTAGGATGGCGCTTGCCGAAGAGAAGCCGTTGCTTATGGTAGGCGGCAAACCCGTCATTGAACATGTTCTTGCAGCGCTGGAAAACGCTGAGAAAGTTGATGGCATAGTTGTTGCTGTGAGCGATTACACTCCTAAAACTGCTGAGTACTTGGCGAAGTTTCCTGTTAAAGTGGTTAAAACTCCTGGGAAAGAGTATGTTTCTGACATGGGTTACGCGGTTAAAACGCTTAAGCTGCAGGCGGTTTTGGCTTTGGCTGCTGATTTGCCTTTAATCACGGCTGAAATAATTGATGATGTTGTTAGGCGCTATGAGGAATGCGGGAAGTCTGCTTTGACGGTTACGGTGCCTATGACTGCTAAGGCCAGGTTCGGTATAGGCGGAGAATACGCTTTTGAGGTTGAGGGCGAACTGGTGGTTCCTGCTGGAATCAACGTGATTGACGGCAACAAAATTGACGAAGAGGAATTGGATGATGCAGTTTGCATTGTGGATAGGAACGAGGTTGCGGTGAACATTAACACGGTTCAAGAGCTAAAAATAGCTGAGGAATTATTCCAGAAAACGCGCTTAGAGAAGTAGCTGAACTGATGTGCTCTGCGGAGACTATAGCCTCCCTTATATAAAGAAACTATAGTTCTGAAGAGCGCCGTGGATACGTTCGCCAGTGCTCGCAGGAAGGAAGCCTTTTTTTGTCTTTGTGGTTTTTGTTGGCGGGAAAAAGGGTGAGTCTTTTCGAGTGGGCAAGCTCAGCTTTTCTTATTTCTTCTTATCAGCAGGAGCGTCAATGAGGCTATTGTGGCGGCTGAGATTCCGATGATTGCGTAAACGTAGGTTATTGGAACTCCTGTTTCTGGCGGGGATGTTGGCGTAGGTGTTGGGGTGGGAGCGGGAGTTGAAGTTGGCGTAGATGCGGGCGTCTCTGTAGGTGAAGGCGAAGGAGTTGGTGAAGGAGTCGGTGTAGGCGCGGGTGTTTCGGTTGGGGAAGGAGAGGGGCTGGGAGTGGGAGTAGGTGTTGGGGTGGGTGTTGCAGTGGGGCTTGGTGAGGGCGTGGGAGTTGGTGATGGTGAAGGAGTTGGAGTAGATGCTGGTGCAAACGTTGCGGAGATTGTGTGTTCAGCTTGGACATTGGTGAACGTATACGAGCTGACGGCTCCAACTGAACTCCCATCCACCAAAACATCAGCTATTTGATAACCAGTGTCTACTACTATGGTGAAAGTTTGGTTGCCTCCGTATGGTACGCTGATGCTTCCGCTGGGGTCTATTGAGCCGCCAGTTCCAGCAGACGCTACAATACTGAACGTGGGAATTGTTGGTGCTGCCGAGTTTGGCGCAGTCAAAAACGGAATAAAGTTAACCGTGCCCAAGTTGAAGTCATTCTTGAAATCCCAAATTGACTGGTTAATCGCTTGAGTGTCAGTTGTTCCCCACCAATTGTTAGCCGCATTCACATTGCCTGTCACGCCTGAACCTAGGTATATGTTGTAGCCTGAGGTATCTTGAAAATTGTTATAAGAAATATCCTGTAAGGAAGAACCCACCCAGATTCCTACGTTGTTAAACGCAAAAGTGTTGTTTACTACGGGTGATGTACCTCCACTGATTCCTACGTTATTGCCAACAATAATGTTGTTCATTATAGCTGATGTGCCTCCGCCACTGATTCCTACGTTGTTAAGAGTGATGGTGTTGTTCACTATCGTTGACGGAGCTCCACTACGTGCGATTCCAATTTTGCTGGAAGTAATGGTGTTGTTCACTATCGTTGACGGGGACCCACCACACATTATTCCCTCATCATTAGCAGTAATAGTATTGTTTACTATTGTTGAGATTGTCTCAAACCCAAGCGTTATGCCATCGTCAAGGGAAGCGATAATATTCCTTTCAATTGTTACGGTGTAAGGACCACCTATGTTAATCGCTGTTGGTCCCCCACCAGAGATATTGTTGTCAGAAAAAGTCATTGTGCCCCATCCATTTAAGTAAATACCTCCGCTAATGTGATTGTGTGAAACCATGACTGACCCAGCCAAATATGTGCCACGCATGCTATAACCGGTGTTGTATGTAATAACGAAGTCACCAGCGTCAATCCCAGCATTAGACATGTCTATTTCACCATACCCGATAACAGTGTTGTAGGAGGCGTTGCCCCCACCATACCCAATCAGTTTGCCGTTAATAGTATTGTTAAGAATAGTGGACTTGTAATAGCCAAGGACGCTCCATACGTAGTTGTTTGAAACTAGACTGCCCTCCCCCACATTCATTGAACCGCCACCATATTTGGCTATGCCCGTAATGGTATTGTTAGTAAATATGACTGAACGCCCCCCACGGAGTGTATTATTTATTATGTTGTTGGTAACCACACTTTCGTCTCCAACATCAACCGTGACCGAACCAGTAATATCGTTGTTGGAAATCACGGACGAGTTGCCAGCGGTTATTGACCTGTTGGTGGTGCTGTTGCTGACCTTTAGGGGATTGCTGCTGGATATCTCAACTGCGTCAAGAATCGCATTTTCAATCATGCAGCCCGAGCCTGTCGTTTCATTCCAGCCGTTACTGACAGGTGTAAATGTGATTTGTCCATTACTAAATGTGATTTTGTCGGTATCACTGCCGTTTGCGATTAACGTGCCGTTTACCTGAATGTAAAAGTTGTTCAGATTAACCACCGCCCCCGCTTCAATTGTCAAAGTCACCCCAACGTCCACCGCCACTGGTCCTGTCACGGTATACGGGCTGTCCGCTTTGGTCCAGGTAGTGTTCGACGTGATTATGCCAGTGACATTTGTTCCCACGTCAGCAGCACCAAAATAAACGCTGCCGCCGAGAGAAAACGCGCCAACCGCAAAAACTAACGATAACAAAAATAGCAGATGTTTCTTTCTCACAGACACACCCAATGAATAGTAGGGCGATTTGTATAAAAAATCTTCCGTGGAAAAAGATTGAAAGCAAAATACCCTCGGCAACGCAAACCACCTTTCGATGCATCAACCATAATATTTCCAGTGCGTTAAGGGAGCGACCCAGATGACAAAGAGGATTTCACAAATAACTTGGGCATTCCTTTACCATACCCTACGGCAACGCGTTTAGAACTACTTTTCCACCTATAGTTTCGATGTTGTTTTGCCGCAGCTACTTAGGTCTTGTTTGTTTCAGTAACCATTTTTTTAACGAACGCTTTCAGGTTTTCCGCTTGCCCGTAAACTATCATGCGCCCATCATCCTGCGTGCTAACGGAAAGGCTTGCTTCTTTTGCAAGCTGCTTTAGTTTTTCAGCAGGCAAGTTAGGTAACGGCTCAATGCGAATCCATTTTTGGTCGCGTGGAACACCCGCAATGAAGCGCAGT
This sequence comes from uncultured Candidatus Bathyarchaeia archaeon, assembly GCA_964650565.1. Lineage (GTDB taxonomy): Archaea > Thermoproteota > Bathyarchaeia > Bathyarchaeales > Bathycorpusculaceae > JAOZHU01. The sequence continues at coordinate 19,917 of CAZYUQ010000009.1, forward strand.
TCGCCTGTGTTTTCGTCGCCTATTTCGCAGTGGGCTGTTTCCAAGCGTCTCAGCCACTTATCAATGTGCTCAGCAGCGAAGTGCTTCTGGGCTTCAGTGATAAGTTGAGCTTCTACGCTTCCGAGGTACTCTTCGATTTTCAGGTTGTTTTCGCCGTGACCTTCAGACGCGCCGACGATGTTGATCATGGTTTTTGCTGCTTTCAGGTCGTTCATTACCGTTTCTGGAATGGGAAGTTGTTTTTTTCGGAATTCGGTTATGATTTCTTCCAGAACTTTCCACATTGCTAAGTAACCCATAGGTATTTCCTCGCTTGTTTAAGGGTAGGAGGGCATTGGCACTTTAAAGGATTATTCAGATAGGTCGCCTGCATAGTGTGATATGAGTCTCTTGAGCGCCGTTTCAGGTGTTACGGGGCATGGTTCTGCGGTTTGGCAGAATTTACAGGTTTCAATGCTTATGTTGGGTTCGAAGGCTTTGTGGATTTTGCAGAGCAGTCCCTTTGCCCTTAAGGTTTTGCAGATTCCGCAGAATGAGCCAAGTTTTTCTTTTTGGGCTGCGGCGCCTTTAACAAGGTAATCCGCGTGCTTCGTTACTAGCGCTGTGATGTCGGGGTCGCTTTCCAAGTTCAACGAGGTCCCGCGCAGCTTTGCCTGATAAAGGCTTATGGCTGGCTGGCTTATGTCCAGAAGCTTTGCGGCTTCCGCCTGCTTCAGGTTGTGTCTCTCGGTGAGTTGGGTGGCTATCATGGCGCGGATTGACGGCAAGGCGCATTTCACTGCAACTTCGCAAGGGGTCAGCATTTTTTTCGCCGTGGCTGAGTATGTTTGGAAGGTGTACATATACTTTATTACTATTGTAATTTTGGGAGAGAGAAAAAACTTCCAGCAGCACAGCACAATTACGGCACTAAACAGGCTTAGGCTTGAGCTTTACGCAGTTTCCTGATTATCGCCCGCGTTTCCGTCTTCGACTGATGCGTTATAGCGCCGGCAGGACAGATTTCTTGACAGCCCGTGCACAAAACCACGCAGTTGTTCGGGTTTTTCACAACCGACCGCTTTTTGCCCTGCTTCTCTTCAAACTCGAACACGCCAAGTGTACAGTAATCCACGCACTTGCCACAGCTAATGCACTTCTCATAATCTATCGTCGGGTACCAAGGTATTTTGCTTCGCGGAATTCCGTGGAAGGTTTCTTCGGGCATTCACTTTTCACCTTTTACGTGTGGTTGTCGTAATCATGGTGATTATATAACAATATTTAAATATTGTTATATTCTTTACCTGTGAACATGGGCCAACAACCAAAAAACAACAACAAGCTAAAAGCCAAATTCTTCAAGGCGCTTTCAGACCCCGTCAGAATCGAAATCTTGGCTTTTCTACGCGATGGAGAAAAATGCGTGTGCGAAATCTTCCCTCATCTACGCCTCATTCAACCTGTTGTTTCGCGCCACTTGAAAATACTGAAAGCAGCCGGACTCGTGAAATATCGGAAGAACGGCAATTGGCGCCTCTACTCAATCACGGATTCCCGAGTGTACCAGCCAATCGACGACTTAACTCCAGAGTTAGTATCTTCGCTTACAAAACGAATAGTTGAACAAATTGCTTAGGCAGCAGGGAAACGCTTTGGAAACCAGAGAAGAGCACGTGAAAAAGGAGTTGTCATTGGGGCTTTGGGAAAAGTACCTGACGCTTTGGATAGCCATCTGTATTGTAATAGGCTTACTGGTCGGCAAGTTCCTGCCCGCGTTCGGCGAATTCATGGATTCACTCAAGTTCGCTCAGCTGTCTATTCCGATTGGGATATTGCTGTTTTTCATGATGTACCCAACCGTCGTCAGCATACAGTTCAGCGACATCAAAAAAGCCGCACGCAACCCTAAACCTCTGCTGGTGACAATAATCGCTAACTGGGTGATAGCGCCGCCTTTGATGACGCTGTTGGCGAACACGTTTTTAGCTGGAAACCCGCAGTACATCGCAGGCGTCATACTTTTAGGCTTGTCACCGTGCACGGCTATGGTTATGTGGTGGATGT
>CAZYUQ010000010.1:0-20186 GCA_964650565.1 uncultured Candidatus Bathyarchaeia archaeon
GCTTAAGTGGAAATGGTGAAGACAACGAATGAAAATTGCCGTGCTTGTTTATGAATACCCACCGAAAATTGTAGGTGGTTTAGGAACTTACGCCGCAGAAATCACGCGCAAATTTGTTTTAATGGACCACGACGTAACTGTTTTCACGATGAATGATGACGCGGGCACGCTGCCCACCAGAGAAATCTGGCGCGGAATAGAAATTCACCGCCCTCTGCACCTTGATGTTTCAGATTCGCTGCCAGACGTAATCGCGGAAGACATCAAAAAATGGGGCAGGGGCATACACTTATTCGGCAAACTCTTAGTCTACAATTACCTGTCCGCTTCAAAACTCATCAATGAACTCATCAAGAAAGAAGGCGTTAAATACGACCTTGTAGTTGCCCATGACTGGCTTTCAGTAATAGGCGGGGTCACAGTGAAGAGAGAAAGCGGGCTACCGCTGGTCTTCCATGTGCATTCAACCGAAAAAGGAAGAACACTGGGCAACGGCTCCAGCGTCGTAAGCAACATCGAGCTACGCGGAGCCAACAAAGCTGACATGATAATAACCGTGTCCTACGCCATGAAAGATGAGCTGATACAGCTTGGGTTCCCGCGTAACAAAATCCGCGTAAGCTACAACGGCGTTGACCCGAACAAATATGACCCCGCAAGCGTTTCTGCGGAGCAAGTGCGAAAAATCAGGCAATACTATGGATTGAAAGACGACGAGTTTATGATTCTTTTTCTGGGAAGACTCGTAGGCGTCAAAGGCGTGGACAAGCTGATCATGGCTATGCCGCACATTCTACCCAAGTTTCCAAAGGCACGGCTAGTCATAGTGGGCGTAGGTGACCTGCAGGAGTACTTGGTGAACTTGGTGAAGACCATGAGGCTGGAAGAATACGTGAAATTCCGCTTCGACTTCATTCCCGAAGAAAAACGCATCCTTCATTACGCAGCATGTGATGTCGCAGCGTTTCCAAGCCTCTACGAACCTTTTGGCATAGTGGCTCTTGAAGCAATGAGCATGGAGTGCCCCGTAGTTGTTGGCGCGGCAGGAGTCAGCGGAATGCGCGAGATAGTTGTCTGTTGCAGTGAAGAACAGTGCGGCTACCACATAGACCCCAACAATCCTTCAGACATCGCATGGGGCATAATGAGCGTGCTGGAAAGCCCAGAGAGACGAAAAATGCTTGGAAAGAACGGTAGAAAAAGAGTCCTAAGCGAGTTCACGTGGAGCAAAATCGCTGAGAAAACAGCAGCTTTATATGAACAGCTGCTTAAACGCTGATTTGCCCAGCGCATGGTGAAGAATTGAACGGTGAACACGTAAATTTAAGGTGTAAAATCGCAAGGGAAGCCGCCACGCTTCTTTATTTCGGAGCAGAAAAAGAGTATAAACAGGCTAAATTGAAAGCTGCGAAAACGTTAGGCAGCCATTTTCTTCCAACAAACCTTGAAGTTGCCTTGGAACTCGACAGAATCGCTGAGGAAACCGAAGGCGCCGCCAGAAAAAAACGCTTAGCCCAAATGCGTCTAGAAGCCTTAAAGATAATGAAAACCTTGGAGGCGTACAAGCCTGTTTTGGTGGGCAGCGTTTGGCGGGGAACCATCCGCCGAGGAAGCGACATCGACATAGCCATCTACCATGACGCGCCCAGCGAAATCGTGACCCTTCTTAAGGCAGAGGGCTTTGACGTTTCCAAAACCGAGTGGACTACCGTAACTAAAAAAGGAAAAACGGAAAGCGCCTTCCACATATACGGTGAAACCGCAGGGAAACATAGAATGGAGATTGTGGTTCGAAGCTTAGAGGAGACAGGCAGAAAGCGGAAGTGCGAGGTTTTTGGAGACGAAATCAAAGGACTCAGCCTTCACGAGCTGGAAAAGCTGCTTGAAGAGAACCCAACGCAGAAATTCATTCCATGCTAAAACCACAGTTTTCGGGGAAAAAGGCACATAAGGATGCATTACCAAATTGATAGTGAAGACCGCTGTTGTTGAGGACGGCACCTGTGGAAACTGACAAAAAATCCTTCAAAAAGATGTTCCCTCACCTGTCAAAGGAACTGGAACTGGAAGACAGCAAAGTCGCGATAAACTCTGTTCGAACCGACGCTGAAGCTGCTGAGAATGCGATAGCTGACAAGTTTCGCAATTACAACCCTACGGTTGTGGATTTTATACGGCGCTGCGATACGGAAAAGCAAGCAGAAGCGATAATTGCGTATTTGGAGAAGCAAGGCGAATTAACCACGGAATACGCGGAAGCGCTAAGGCAGCAGTTGAAGAAAGAAGGCGTGAGAAGCTTCGGCTCCAAAAAAGAGGATGATTACTACTTCAAACAAGGCGGACTCTGCTAGAACCTTAACGTGTAAACTTTTTAAGAGAACAAAAATAGGCTACATACCGCAGAATACAAAAACAAAAAGGAAAAAAGGATGTTTTTAGGGCTGCCACTTGTCGATTATGTACTTGGGTATTTCGCTGCTGTCGCGTGGCCCCACTAGGACCTTCCAGCCGCTGAGCTCTTCGATTTCACCGCTTATCCGCGCCGCCTTGCCTGGAATAACGAGTTTCCTGTGCTTGACTTTGCTTTCCAAATCCGCAGTTTTAATGGCGTCTGCAACTTTGTCTGCCGTCAACTTGCGCCCTGCCACACCGCTGTCCACCGCTGAGCCTTCAGTGTCCACAACCATCAAGTACGCATTCATCTTGGAGTTTTCAATGTCCGAAGCCACAGTGTAGTACGTCAACGCGAAGTTCGTGGTGAAGAACACAGGCGAGTTCTCGTCTGGAGTGCCGAACACTTTCAAGCCAGGCTCCACAGCCACAGGCTTCCGCGGGTCAGTGTAAATGTTCTGGCGCAGCACAGTGTTAGGCAACAGCACCCACCCGTCAGTTCCATGCATTACGATGACGTCAGCGTAACGGACAATCAGCATAGCCGCCGAGTAAGCTTCACGCCACTTCACAAGCTCGTCAGCCATATCGCCTTTGTCTATCCAAGCAACCAGTGGAACACCCATCAACGGCAAACCAGCAAGTTCTTCGCCGCCTTTGCATGCTGCTCTGCGCAACATCGTGAAATTGTTCAGTGTGTCAGCTAAGCCGTCATTCAGGAAAGTGCCAGGATCCAAAACCAAGTTTTCCACACCGTAAGTCAGCAGTGTTTTAGCCAGCGACACCAGCGCGTTCAGGTCGTTCGGCGCGGAAACCACAAGCGGGCAATTGTACATCAGCGCCAGTTCAGCCATGGCCTTCCAGTTGTCCACCGTCGCCGCGTACAGTAATGGCTTGGCTTTAGGCGCAGCCATCAACCCTGCTTCGAGAACATTCGCGCTCAATGAGCACAGTATCAGCGGCAGCTGGGTGGTTTCAGCAACTTTCTTGACGACAGCCTTGAACTTTTCAGGGTCGCCAGATGTTGAGCGGACAGCAATCATGTCCAGTTTCAGCGTGTAGCCGATGTACTCGTAGCTGAACTGTTCCGTGCTTTTTATGCGGCTTTCAATTTCCTCGGCGGGCATTTCGTCGGTTACGTCAATCGCTATGGCTGTTGGGTTGTTGTACGTGAATTCGTGGCGGTACATGACGAGTTTCCCGCCGAGCTTTACGGCTTTGTCGCCGACGCCCACAACCACTTCCTTAACTGCGGGCTTCAGCATTTCCTTCAGTTGCTTGTAAGCTTTCTCGTATTCTTTTTTCAGCAGGGGCGTGCACTTGTCAAGCTCAGTTTCGCGGTTGACGATTTTGGTGGCGAAAGCCATGCAGTTTTCTTGGCCGCATTCTTTACAGTTAGTTTTTGGGAGAAGCTTGTAAATGTCTATGGGGCTTAGTTCTTTTATTCCGGCTTTTTTTCCTTCTTTTCCACTCATACCTTTCACAACTCCAGTATCATGGTTTCAGGGAAACCCAATTTGCAAATTTACTGGCGTCTGCTTTTTTGCCGCTCACCAGTTTGGCAGTTACGTCCTTCAACGTTTTCACCGCTGCAGGATGCATCATCATGAACAAGTCTACGCCAGCAAGCAGCAGCGTCAAAGCGGTAGTTACTTCCCAAAGCGGGCCTCTAAGCTCGCGGGGTTCCCATTCAGGCGCCATCTTAAGCCACGCTTCCCGCGCAGCCCAAGCGTTCGTGGTGCCTGAAGACATAGGATGCGCAAGTTCAGCGTCACCCATCAAGCCGCCAAGCCTAGCGCGCTCCATGTTAGTGAACGCGTAGTCCAAACCGTAACCAAGCGCCGCAGTTGTCAAGTCCATAACAATGTCTTCTCTTTCCAGAAAATCGTACAATCTGCGGTTAAGCTCACGAGCCAAGTTCAAGTCCATCGGAGTAAAAGACAACGCCACATGCCCGTTTTTCTTAACGAACTTTGCACAGCGTTCAACATCCATGTCCCGCGTGATTGAGCTTATCAGGAAACGTTCGCCAGCGAAAGTTTCAGTGATTTCCGCGAAGACATCTGCGTCTTTTACTGGGTCGCCACAGCCGCCGATCACCAATGGCACATCAACAGCCTGCGCAACCTTTTCTACCGTCTTAACTGCGTCTTTCGGTGTGGCATCCTTCAACAACGGGTCAATGCTGATTAGGTGAACTGTAACCATGTCGGCTCCGAACTTTTCAACCGCAAGCTTTGCCCAAGCCGCAGGGTCGCCCACAACTTCCTTCACGTGCATCTTCACAGCTTTGGATAAGGGAACTGCCATGTCGAAAACGTCAAGCGTCACCACGGGCGGGTGCAAAGTTGGCTTCTCAAAACTGTAGAAGGGAGGTGCAGTCTCGCCGCCGATGATGACTGATTTTCCTCGTGTTCCGCCTTCACCTTTAGTGCCGCCAAGTTTGACTTCAGTGATCGTGCCTGGGTAAGTTTCAATTGGAGGGGTAAATCGTGCGGGCAGTAATTCTAAAGGTTTAGCCATCAGCGAAGGAGCAACTTTTGCTTTTGGCAGAAACTGCGCGGGTAAGGCGCCTGATTCCAGCCATAGTTCTAAGTCGCTTGCCTCCATTGCGAAGTCTTCTAGTTCGATTTCCTTGAACTTTGCCAGCAAATCCAGTAAGTCAGGGCTGAAGTTGAAGCCGCCGTCCTCAGTTTTTTTCTTTTTTTCAGCCAAAGGCTTCACCTTTGCTTAGCTCTTTTTCTCGTCTTTCATCGAGCGGATTATGACTTTTTTAGCGTAGATTTTTGCGTCTTTCAGGATTATTTTGAAGCCGCCAGCCGTTATTGGCAGAGTTGCTGCTGTCGCCACGGGCATCATTGCGCCTTCTTCCTCTGTTGCTTCTGCTGGTGCAGCCTCTTCAACTGCTGCTTCAGTCCATCTCGCCACTACAGGGTGGTTTTTCTCTTTCAGAAAAGCTTTTAGAGCATCGATGTTTTGCGCGTCTTCTTCGGTGGCTATTTTGTCCACAACGTCCGCTGGAATAAAGTCCTTGACGCGTTCCTTGACTTCTTTAGGCAGCCAAACTGTTCGGTCCCAGCCGCCGTCAGCTGCAAGGAACTTCTTTGAGCGCATGTACTCGATGGACATGCCGTGGAAACCGTCGATTTGCCTTCCGCCCGCTGTGGAGTCAGCTAAAGTTGAGAACGGCAAGCCGTTCACGGTTACGCCTTTGAAGCTTCTGTTAACCACGCCGAAACCGTCAACTTCAGGAATGTAGAACGCCACTGCTTCAAAGCAGCCGCATGAAGTGTGCGGGTGGTCAAACGCCGTGTAAAGCCAGACTTGGCTTACGTCGCCTAGCGTTCTCTTCTTGACAGCCTCGTTCACGCCTGAGAACTCGCCTTTTTCAGCGTTTATGAGTTCGCCTCTTTCTATAGCGAACACGGGTCCCTTCGGGTCGATGCTTGCTGATGCGCGCCCGTCAAACCAGCTGATGGCACCGCAGTTGGAGTAGCGTTGCGGAGTGATTACGCATACGTGGCTTGGAGCGAATGACTGGCACAAGACACATCCGTAGAACTTGTCGACTTCCTCGTCTTTCAATCCTCTTGCCTTGGCATCTCGAGACTCGTATTCTTGCAGCGCGGTAGGGTACATTTCTTGGATTTTCGCGGGGTCAGTGATGAAAGTTATTTGTGCTTTCTCGATTATGGGCAGTTCGCTCTTGAATAGCCTATACAGGACTTTGCCGATGTGCTCGAAACTGTTCAAGCCTTTCTGGAAAGCTTTCTTGCCTAGGCGTATCCAGATGTCGTAGCGCTGGTTAAGGTGCATGAAGCCTTCGATGTAGTTCAGGTAGCCGTGTATTCGCCTTTCGATGACGCCTTCGAGACCTGCGTCCAAGGTTGCGCCTGCTACTTCGACTAAGATGCCGAATGGGACGGAAGTTCCTTCAGCCAAGTCTTTAAGGTCTGGTCCGATTATGGTGATTTTGCCGTCTTCAATTTGGTCTAGGGGTTTGACTTTTGCAAGTTCGAATTTCTCTTTGACTTTGGGTCCGCCGAGTTCGACTTGCATGTCATTTTTGCGGATGCGTTCGCCTTCGTAGATAACGCCAACTTCGACAGGTATATCTTCAAACATTGACATTTTTATTGTCCTCCTTCAAATTTTGAAGTCATGACTTTGAGGTTGTTAGCCCAGTCTTCCAAACTTGCGTTTGGAAAAGACCAGCTAGCATGTGCATGGTACAGGTTATCTAAGGTCATGGTCCCAAGGTCAGGGGCAAAATGCTTGAGACCTGACAGAATCAACGCTTCCATGTAGTAGGGCAAGGCGATGAACAAAGCCAAGTCAGGATGCCCTTTCCCATCAAGCCCCTGCCATTCCGGATCAACAAGGCGGTTACCTATGTCCATCGCAGACATGAAACCTGCTGGTTCATAGCCGCGTTTAAGGAATTCACCAACCATGTGTGCTGTGGCTACTATAGGAACTTTTGAGGCTTTAGCAAAATCTATGATGTAGTCGATGAGTTGTTTGCCTTCCATCCAGCGGTCAGTAGCGTTGCTGCCCACAACGAGGAGGGGGCGAGCGGCTCTCTTTATCATGGCTACTGCTACTTCGGGTTTCTGTATGGGGTTCGCTTTCTTTGTTGCTGCTATTTCTGCACATTGCCAAGGTTCACACGACATTTCAACATCACTCCTTCTTTTTCCTTATCATTCGAGGAAGCAATGTCGGGTCTGGAATCACTGTTTCCTTCCAGCCTTTCGCTTCCAATATCTTAGTTATTTCATCTTTCATCGTCATAGGCACATCAGCCATTGTACGTACGAACAAGTGCAAGTCTGGCGGCATGATTCCATAGTTGCGCTTATGCAGATCAATATAGTGACTCAGCTTTATGCTGCGACCTTTCCAAGTATCGTTTGGTCTTATGCACAATTTAGCTATGGTAACCATCGCTTCCTGTGGGGTTTCGACGGTTTGGAACAAGTGCTCAGGTGCAGGTCCAACGTTCACTACGTCGCCTGTGCGGGCATCGTAAACTTCCCATCCTTCAGGCTTGTCCTCTCTGCCGAGAAGCATGCGCCTGTATTTGCTGCCGTGGGGACCGACAAGCACTGGAACGCCTAAGCTCCAGAAGCCAGCCGCGATTGACGCAGCTTTCTGGGAGTACGCACCCCAAGCTAAACCGACAGCGCCTAAACGGTTGTGTATGTAATCAGCGATTTCCTCGTAGTTTCCACGCAGGTTTCTTTTGGCGAATATGTTGGCTACTTTTATCGCTGCTCCTGCGATGTGCGAGTTTGCTACGCAAGAGCCCACGTTAAGTACGCCGCCTGCTTCAAATCCGCCTGAGAATTCCTCGTACAGGGTCTTGCCTTCTGCGTTCTTGTATGAGCCTGCTGACATGGCTGAGCATCCAGAAGTCACCACGATGTAGCGACGGCTGGCGAATTCTCTGCAAATCTCGTAGACATCTCTGCCGCCCTTTGGATAGTTACTGCAGCCTACAACTGCCAGAATACCCGGGATTTCACCAAGCACTATTGGACTGCCAACGTTACGGATTTCAACGTCTTGCACAGCCCCTCGGCCTGAGCGGCAAAAGTTCGTTTCCGCAATCATGAATTTCTCGCCTGCTTTGACTATAAAGCTGTGGATTTGTAGCTTGACTGGGCATGCTTCTTCGCAGCGTCCGCACCCGATGCAGGATTCATACAAGTCAGTTAGCGGCGCGATATTGCCTTCGGCTGCAGCTTTGAGGGCAGCGGGGATTTTGAGGTCTTGCGGACAGCTTCTTTGGCACATGTTACATTGCCTGCAGGTTTTTGCAAGCGCTACGATTTCGTCGACTGATGGAAGAACACGGAATTTCTTTCTGATTGGCGCGATTTGCTTTGCGACTTTAACTGCGACTTCGCCTACTTTTTCAGGGTCAAGAATCAAAACGCCAGGGACTTTACCACCGACCAAGTCTGCCACTATTTCGTCTGCAGGGTCGTTTGTGCGGTTCTTGAAGCCCATGCAGTTCTTTTCTGAGGCGGCGATTACCGGCGCTTTCACCAGTTGGGCTTCGTTGAAAATGTCTGTTCGGATGCATTGCTCGTCTAAAACAACTACGTCGGCAAATCCGCCGCGGATAAAGCGCAGTTGCCAAGAGATTGGACCAACGATTTTCGCGCGGTCATAGTATCGAGTGTTGTCGAAGGCGGTGCAGCATAAGCCCACAACTTCCATTTTGCCTTCTAGTTTGCTGTCTCGCATATAATCAATTATTCCTACTGAGGGCACAACGTTATGTCCGATGCACATGATGACTGGCTTTGATGTGTCAACCGACCCAATACCCATCTCGATGAGCGGAGCATCAGGGTCAGCCTTCGGGAAGCCCAAGGTGGAGATTTGAGCGATGTCGGCGACCTCCATGCCTACCTGGTCAATTCGCCCAGCGTGGAACGCCTTTGATTCAAAATCTAAATTACTTCCCTCTTGACCGGTGTGCGCAGCTGAGAGACAATGAGTGAGCTGAGTTTCGCAGTACTCTAAAACTTCATCTAAATCGCCAAGGGTTTCAGGTCTTATTCCAGTAACAAGCCTAGTGACGGGCGCTTCAACCTTAATGTTCAAGCCGCCTACATCAATAGGGTGTCTCCGACCATATTTTTCAATTAAATGGTCAACCACATGGCGAGCATGTGCCGTGTGAGTCGCGGCGCCGATGCTGCAGGCTATAAGCACTATACGCGATGATTGTGCAGCAATGTCTAAGCCGCATGCTCCGCGTTTTCCTGCTGTCAAGTCACATTTGCCGAATGTGCAGAGGCAGCAGAGGTCGCAGTCGGGCATGTAGAAGGGTTTGTACTTGTTGAGAAGTTTCAGGTCCCAATCGCGTAGAGTGGATATAGAGGGCATCGGGGTGGGTCCCATGGGTTCTGTCCATGAATCGTCCACAACTCTGCCTACTGATAATTCAAGGTTTTTGATGAGACCAGTGCTGGTCTTCATTTCTCCAATTTTCATGCGCACGTTTTTGCTGGTCAGGATTAAACCTCCGTAAAGGTTTAACAGTATCCAAATCTCAAAGAGTTTTTAAACTTTTCCGAGTTATTTAACAAAAGTAATGATGGAATAATAAGAATGTAAGGGTATTCATGACTGCACCTTTACTGTTGTGTGTATCCCACGGCTTTCATGATTTTCTGCACAGAAACATACGCTGCGTTATCAGAGGGCAAGTCAAGCAGTGATTGCCCAGCGAGAACGTACTCATCCAGTTGCTCATCAGCAAAGATTTTGCCCAAATACTTGAACTTTAACGCGGTTTCCGCTTTGGCGCCAAGTTCCGCTGGGAATCTGTAGCCGCCTACAAGGTAGAAGTTGTCGAATTGTATGTCAACTTCTTTGGCTATGCGGTACGCGCACCTAGCATTGTCGAAGGATTTTTTGGAGTGATCAAGGATGGCAATGATGTCGTTTACTTTCGACGTTATCCGCCTGTTCAAATGTTCAAGTCCTGCGGGCGAGTCAATCAGCACGTACTTGTAGTTTTTAGTTAACGATTCCAACGCGCCTTTCAGAGCGGCGTTGGGCATGCAGTAGCAACCTTCGATCCATTTGGTGCCGACGGCGAGGAAGTCAAAGCTTTTGCTTTCGTAGAGTCCGCTGGACCAGATGGTGCTTTCTATGCGCTCGGTGGGTGGGACGCCGACTGTGGTGCCGCCTTTTTGTATGAAGGTGCTTACGAGTAATTCGGAGATTGTGTGTTTTCCAGCTTCTTTGAGGTCTATGCCGACCATTTCCGCAAGGTTCTGGTCGGGGTCAGCGTCCACCAGCAGCAGCGGCGCTTGACCAGCTTCAACCAAGTTTTTCGCCATTAAGGACACGAAGCTGGATTTACCTGTTCCTCCGCGACCAATTGTTACAATCGTTTTCATTCTTTTTCACATCCTTACGTTCGTTAATGATTTTAAGGGGTGATTTAGGTGTTATTTTTTGCAAGTGTTTCGCAGATTTTGTCTATGGCTTGTACTGAAGCAAATTCTTTGTGCCGAAGCGGGGTTTCTCCGCGCATCTCCGACTCAATAACCTGTTGGTCGAAGGGCACAAACGCAAGTATATCCAAACCGTTCTGCACAGCGAAACTCTTAATCGCTTCTTCCTGAGAGCTGTTCATGACTCTGTTGCCAACTAGAAAAACCTGCTTCATCCCAGCTTTTGCGGCTAAATCGTGAATGTGCTTGGCTATTTCCAGAGCTTTCAGGTTCGCATCCGCCACAACCAACAAAGCGTCTACTCGCTGCGCGGTGCCTCTGCCGATGTGCTCCACGCCTGCTTCCATGTCAAGGATGACGGCTTCGTTGCGTTCCACGATTAAGTGTCGGAGCAACGCGCGTACGACGGCGTTTGGTGCGCACATGCAGCCTGAGCCCATGGATTGTACGGTGCCCATGACTATGAGGTTTACGCCCAGCGGAGTAGCCACAGAGTAGTCGCGGACTACGTCGTCCACCGTGAATGATAAGCGGTAAACTCCTGAGTAGCCGGTTTCTGTTTTGGATTCAACGAGTTCTTTGTTTTCGGATATGGGTGTTATTTTGCGGGCTTCTTCAGCCGATAAGCCCAAAGATAACGCGAGATTTGGCGATGAATCGGCATCAATAGCCATGGTTTTTAAGCCTCGCTCGGCGAAGCCGCGCGCTAAACCCGCTGCAATCAGGGTTTTGCCGACTCCGCCTTTTCCAGAAACCGCAATCTTCATAATTCCACAACAAGAAACACGTTATTTTCTTAGTTTATTTACGTTTCCTTGAAAAAGAAGAGTTCGCTATGTCAATTACGCGTTCAGCGAAACGGACATTTTGTCCCCAAAGGCAATGAAACTGCAACGTTATAGAGTTCGCCTTGCTTATGCAAAAGGCTTTTTAATCCAAACTCAGCTTCTCCTATGCCCAGAGATGAAACGCCAATGAAAATACTAAACGAGTTTGTTCCAACACGCAAATTCATGAAGCTAGCAGAAGAAATCTCCCCCTTAGTAGACGGATGGAACGTCACCGACAGCGCAGCAGGATTCCCAGCACCCAGCGGCGTAGTCGTCAGCTGCCTACTCAAATACAAATACCCAGAAAAATACGTCTGCCCCATATTCATCTTGCACTACAAGGGACCAGTTGAAGTCGGCGGCTTAGCCTTAGCATCGGACATTGTCGGCTTAGACGGCTTAGCAGTCACGATGGGCGACAAACCAAAGTACGGTGAACCCATAAAAATGCTTGGATCATCTGAAAAAGCACGGGACTTCCTACGCACATCAGTGAAGCTCAAGAACCTGAAACTAGGCTGTTTACTAACGGCACGGCGCTCTGTGGAAGAAACAATCGCCCGAGCAAAAGGCGACTGGGACTTCATCTACTTCATGAGGCTCGAAGACAAAACCTTCCCAGTACTGGAACAGGTAGCTGCAGAATGTAAAAAGATGAACAAGCCTATCTTTGCGTACTTCTTGGTGGGCACGCCGAAGAACGTGGAAACAGTGAAGATGATTGGGTGGCCAGTCACCGCAACCATGGACAAGGTCGAAGAAGTCGCTGCAAAGCTGGATGGCTTAGTTGACGGCATAATTGCGACATGCGCAGGCGACGCTGAAGGCGACAAAGAGATGCTACAGAAACTGCAGAAGTTCAGGTCCTAAAACCCTACACCATCTTTTTTTGTTTATTCCGCTTCTTTTCCGCCAAAACCGTTACAAAGGCACAAGTCAAGACAGCGACAGTGTCAACTTGACCGTTTCGTCGTCCAGTGGCTCCAAACTGAAACCCTTCTTCCCGCACATACGCAGCATCTTATAGTTGTTAGCCATCACGTAACCGAAAATTCGCTGCAACCGCATGTCCCTCGCAACGGTAACAATGTAATCCATTAACCTTGACCCAAGCCCGACGCCCTGCCACTGGTCGCCTATGAGCACAGCAAACTCGCCGCTTTTCCCGTCAGGCTCAACAATCACCCTGCCAGCGCCGATCAGCTGCTTGCCGTCTTGCTGAAGCTCAGCAACAATCGCGATTTCACGGTCATAGTCCAAATTGCAGTACTGCGTCAACGTTTCATGAGATATCTCCTTCAGTATTTGGAAAAACCTGAACCGCATTGACTCCACAGAAAGTGACATTAAAAACTCGTTGAACCGCTGTTCATCTTCAGGCTTTATCGGGCGAAGCAACACTTGCAAGCCGTTTTTCAGTTCACGCGCTGCAACGTACTTCTTCGGGTAAGACGCAATAAGCGAAGAGTCATGATGCTCAGCAACCTCCCGCATGAGTCTATCCCACTCCAAGACCACGCGGGCATCAACCGCGACAGCGGTGTCCTCACTGAGAATTAGTGGGTTGATGTCAATTTCTCTTATTTCAGGAAAATCTGTGACAAGTCGCGAAAACTTGGCTAAAATCTCCTCGAGAAGCTTAACATTCAGATGAGAACCATTGGATAAGGCGTGTCTGCCGACGGCAGTGTCCGCGATTAGCTGCCTTGCAAGCACCTGATTCAACGGCGGAAACCCTATGCTTATATCCTTGAAAACTTCAGCGTTGGAACCGCCCATCCCGAAAACAATCAATGAACCAAACTGAGGGTCTCTTTTTGAGCCTACCAGCAACTCACAACCGTTTCCGCGCACCATAGGCTGAACTGCAACCCCTTGAAACTCCGCGGCACTGCGGGCTCTAATTTTGCTTGCCAGTTCATCAAAGAAGACAGCAGTTTCCGACGGAGAACAAACAGCCAACTTGACCCCCCCAACTTTGGCTTTATGCGTAACTTGTGGAGACAAAGCCTTCATAACCGCGGGGTAACCCACTTCCGAAGCCAAAACAGTAGCCTCCTCAGAAGTCCGCGCAACAAGCGTCTTCACCGTTGGAATCTTGTAAGCCTCCAAAAAACGCATAGACTCAGGCAACGTCAGAACCTTCCGCCCTTCACAAAAAGCCCGCCTCAGAATCCGCCTGAGAAAAACAGCGTTAACAGGCTCCACCGCAACCTCTTCAGGAGTCTGATACAAAAACGCCAAATTCTGAGCATAACCATACATAGACATGAAAGTTGAAACCGCCTCCTCAGCAGTCACAAAAGACGGAATACCATTACTCCGCAGGAATTTGCGGGCTTCACGACAGCGAGCATCTTCACTCATCAAAGACGTCAAAACAGGCTTCTTAGTCAACTTCGCACAATCAACCACAACCTCCCCCAAATCAGAAGGAGTCGTAGCGCCTTGAGGCGTATACACAACCAGAAAACCATCACTGTTGGGGTCTTTCAGGCAGATTTCCAGCGCGCCTCTGAACCTAGCAGAAGTAGCTTCCTCGTAAACATCAACCGGGTTCACCACCCTACAGTAAGCAGGCAAAGCACGCTTCAAAGCCTGAACAGTTTCATCACTCAACTGCGAAAGCCTACCGCCTTTAGCGGCAAGATTATCAGTAGCCATTATGGCGGGTCCACCAGCATTAGTGACGATTGTCAAGTTAGGTCCCGCAGGGTTCGGCTGCATCGCCAAAGCCTCCGCGCAGTTAAAAAGGTCACGTACAGCGTCAACGCGAACGATGCCAGCGCGCCTAAATGCAGCGTTATACACAGCGTCTTCCCCGCCTAACGCGCCGCTATGGGAAAACGTGGCTTCACTGCTTTCTTTGAAACGCCCAGCCTTAACCAGCACTATGGGTTTGGTTCGGGCGAAACCCCGTGCAGCACTCATAAACTTGCGCGCGTTCCTTATGGATTCCACATAAAGCACTATGCTTCGAGTCTCAGGGTCGGTTCCGAAATAGTCAATCAAGTCCCCTAGGTCCACATCAATAATAGAGCCTGTGGATACCACGGCGCTGAATCCAACTTGGGCTTCCCAAGCCCAGTCTAAAGCGGAAGCGCATAAAGCAGCACTTTGAGAGATAAACGCTATTTTCCCACGGTTTGCTTGTTTGTCTGCGAAAGTGGCGTAGAGGTTTATTTTCGGTCTAATCACGCCGAAACTGTTAGCGCCAATTATGCGCAAGCCATGCTTTTTTTGGGACTCAAGTATCTGTTCTTCTAGGCGTGCTCCAGCTTTTCCTGTTTCCTTGAAACCCGCCGAGACTATGATTACCCCTGAAACACCAGCCCCGCCACATTCCTCAACTATCTGCGGAACTGTGTGCGCAGGCGTCACGATAACCGCAAGGTCAACCTTCACTGGAATTTTGCTGACACTGGCGTAGGCGGATATTCCCTGAACTGTTTGCCTAAAAGGGTTCACAGGAAAAACCGAACCCTTGTAGCCTAAGCGTAGCAAGTTGCTGAGGATTTTAGCGCCGATAGAATTTTCGCTCTCGCTGGCGCCTATAACGGCGATGCTCTTAGGATTGAAAATGTGGTTTAGAGACTCTATCCCCAAGCTTCAGCATCACCAACCAGAACAGCAACTGTTCCAAACAGACATATTAACAAAGAATTATTTTAAAACTTCCCGAAATCACCACATGCAGCCACCTAAAAATGAACAGGGCAACCAATTCTGAATAAAGCTCAACAGCCGCATGTGCTTCCCGCCACTACCCAACGGAAACTTTTGGACGGAAACAAACAACAGGTATAAGTTCAAGTTTTTCCTGCACAAATACCATGTACACCAAAGAAAAAGAAGAAACAACCCCAGTGCCAACTATCAAAATAATCCCCATCACGAAGTTGCCCCTAATAACAGAAGGAGACGACTTAGCCAAGCTAATCTGCAACGCCGCTGAAAAACAGAACACGCCCCTACAAGAAAAAGACGTAATAGTAATCACGCATGTGGCTGTTTCAAAAGCTGAAGGAAATGTAGTTAACCTCGACGAGGTTTCGCCTTCAGAACAAGCACGGGAAATAGCTTTGAAAGTAGGAAAAGAACCCGACATAGTAGAAGTCGTCCTCCGCGAAACAAAAGAGTTCGTGCGCATTGGACACAACAGCCTCATAACAGAAACACACAACGGCATAGTCTGCGCAAACGCAGGCGTAGACAAATCCAACATTGAAGGAGAAAGAAACGTCGTGTTGTTGCCCAAAAACCCCGACGCCTCCGCACAGAAGATAAGGCGAGAAATTAAAAAGCTAACAGGCTGCAACGTCGCCGTCATAATCTCCGACACTCATGGACGCCCCTTAAGGATGGGCGAGATAAACGTGGCGATAGGCGTGGCAGGAATCAAACCCATAAGAGATAGACGCGGAGAAAAGGACCTGTTCGGCTACGTGCTCAGAATAAAGCAAACCGCCGTCGCTGACGAGTTATCCTCAGCAGCAGAACTGGTGATAGGTCAAGCAAACGAGGGGATACCAGCCGCCATCATACGAGGCTACAATTACCAAGCAGCCGAAGACGCGTCAGCGAAAACACTTACAAGACCAAAAGAAGCTGATTTGTTCAGAAGGGAGGAAAAAGAAAATGTGCGCTGAAGTAATCACAGGCATCAGCGAGAAAATAGTGCAGGCAGGCAAAGAACTGTACGATAAAGGCTTGGTGAAGGGAACCAGCGGCAACATCAGCGCCAGAATACCCAGCGCAGACACGTTTCTGATAAAACCTTCAGGTGCATGCATGGGGCGGTTGAAGCCTGAAGAGCTGGTTCTTGTGGATTTAGAGGGAACCAAGATTAGCGGAAAACGAGGTGTTTCCGCGGAGACGCCTATGCACGCGGCGGTCTACAGGGCGCGGCGGGATGTGCAGGCGGTTGTGCATACGCATGCGCCTACGGCGACGGCTTTTGGCATTGCGGGGAAAGAGATTTTGCCGTTGCAGATAGAGATGTTTATGCTTCTGCCAAATGGCGTGCCTGTTGTGCCGTTCAAGCAGCCTGGGTCTGAGGCGCTTGCGGAGGCGGTTCAAAGGATGATGGAGGGTTATGATGCGGTAATTCTGGAGAACCATGGTATTGTTACTGTTGGCGGGAGTTTGGAGTCGGCGTGTAGTTTGAATGAGATGGTGGAGGAGGCTGCGAAGATTCAGCTTACAGCTATGACACTGAGCGGCGGCAGCGTTAGCAGCTTGGCGGAGTTGAAGGAAAAGTTCAAAATGCAGGGCACTATTAGATAGCAGAAACAGTGTGGAAGAAGGGTGGATTGATGGGAGCTGAAACGCCAAGGGAGTTCTTTGAAAAGGTTTTACCTAGCAAATTTAAGCCTGAAAAAGCGGAGGGTGTGGATGTTGTGGTTCAAGTGAACATCACTGGTCCTAACGGCGGCGCGTGGGCGGTTACGATAAAAGACCAGAAGCTGGAAGTTGAGGAGGGAACGCATCCGTCGCCTACTCTGTCTTTGAGCATGTCGGAGGCGGATTACATGGACTTAGCTAACGGCAAGATGAGTGCGGAAAAGGCTTTTTTCGCTGGGAAAATCCAGTTTAAGGGTAACATTGTGGTTGCGTTGAAGTTAAGGGAAACGGGTTTCCTGTAAAGGCTTTCACTTGTAGAGGCATAGGCGAGAAGCCTTGCAAGAGATTACTGCTTGGTTGGCTGGTTACGTCTCAGCTTCTCCGCTGCTTCCTTGGGTAAATCAGCCTCGCCTATTTTGAATGTTTGGGGCTCCTCAATTTTCAGAATTGCCTCCAAAGCCTTTGAGTCAAGCTTTTGGACGAGGTGGAGCAGTTCTTTTTTGGCTATTTCGAAGTACGCGTTAAATGCGGGTTTGTTTTCGTATAATACGTTGGCGAGCCCGCATAGCTCGGCGGTTTTCAGATACCATTCGATTTTTTGGGTGCGGCGGTTTATGTCAAAGGTTACGGGTCCAGCACGACAAGTTTCAGGTTTAACTGGGTGCACCAAGCATTTTTTTGTGTCTTTGTTGTAGAAGACGCAGAAGCCCCTTGCGTCTACCGCTGGGTAAGAATAGGTTTCGTCCGCGAACGGTTGTGTAATCTGGATTTTTTGTTTCTGCAGGTAATCGGCGATTATTTTTTTGCGTTCGCGGGTCAGCGGCGGCTTTGCGTCTTGGCAACAACTGCGCGTGCACAAGCAGCAAACATCAAAGGAGCAGGTTTTGTTCACAGCGTCATCAGACATGGAAAGGTTTCCTTCACTTGCCATTTTTAGAAGTAGGATTGATTATTGGCGAGACAGTTAATAAGCGTTGAATAGACGCTGATGATTGCTTCTTTAAGGTCGGTTTTCTGCGCTTTCTTCAAAACTCTTTCGCGGATGAGATCTGACAGGTTGCCGTTTTCGATTCTTTTCCTTATTATCCAAAGATATTTTTTCTCATCTTCTTCCGCGTTTTCCGAAGCCACGTTAAAGAGGTATTGGCACACTTGACGTGCTGTTGTGCCTTCGGGGTGCAGAACTTTGGCGTTTAGCCCTTTGGCGATTATGGAGTTGAAGTCTTTGACTAGAAGCTGATGCGGCAAAGGCTCTGCGTGTTCAGCCATTAATCCTCGAAGGGCGGCTCTGACGAAGCAGCTTAGGGCGACGTCGGATTTGACGCATTCTTGTTCGTCCATCACGCGCACTTCAAGTGCTGAGCGGTCGAATCGGAAGATGATGCCGCGAGAGTTTACCCATTCTTTGAAGAGGATTGTTTTTTCTGCGCCGGCTTTGGCTAAGTCCTGTGAGTACTTGCCGATTATGTCTTTGTGGTATTGGGCGAAGGAGGAAGTGGGTTCGGGGATGATGTCGCCTGTTATTGATGGTACTTCCCGCTGGTTCAGTTTGTAAAAGAAGAGCCTGTTGTCCACGTTTGGGCTTATTGTGCCTTCGCATAGGGGTGAGGCGGCGGCGATGGCGGGTAAATAAGCGCATAAGCTTGCAAGCAGGTTGTGCATTAGAACGCCTGTGGTTTCTCGCGCGTAGGGGAGGTTTAGGTGGAAGCTTTGGATGTTGAGCCACCCATGCTGGGTAAGGTTGAAGATTTTGCTGTATTCTTGATAGATTTTTTTGTGGCGGTGAGACCACACGCCTGTCTCGTTTAGCCTGAGCAGGGGGTGCATGCCTGTTCCGAGAAGGCGGGCGTGATAGTTTTTTTCGAGAACTCCGAGAAGAGTTTCCACGGCGTGCTGCATGGTTTCTTCAAAAAGCGCAGGCGACTTGAAGGGCGCGTTTGCTTTTATTTCCATGACGTGTAATTGGAGTTCTTTGCCGAAGGTGAAGTCTGGCAGTTCAACGAAGTTCACGGTTCGTCCGTGGAAGTCTTTTATGACTTTGTCTACGATGGGTAAAGGTTGCAGTGTTTCGTTGACGAGGGAAAACTCGTGTTCTGGACCTATGACTTCTAGCGGCTTGTACGTAGCGGCTCATCTCTTCTGTTGCGTGTCATTCTGGATGCGTGTATAGTTTGCGGTTAATTTTAAACGTAACTGTGAGCTTGGCAAGGCGCGGGGTGTTGGCGAACGCGATTAGTCAGGAATTTTGCAAAAATTATAAGTGTGTCAACTGATGCAACGTTTATGAAAGTGGAGCCTTTGCGGGTTAGCGTTAAAGCCTCTGTCAATAGGCGCTTGAAACTGAAAAGTGCGGTTGCGTTAATTCTTGTTGTTTTAGTGGTTGTTGTTTCTGTTCCTTTGTTGCAGGCTGTTTCTGAGGCGCCTACGGTAGAGTGGAATAAAACCTACAGTGAGTTGCAGGCTAAGTCTTTCATTCAGACGGCAGATGGTGGATACGCAATAGTTGGTGTTTCGGCGCCAACGGTTGTGATTGAATCAGGCTCATGGGGTTCAACGTACGGTCTCGATTACTCTGACCAAACAGCTGTACTTGTCAAGACTAATTCGGCGGGTGAGTTGGAGTGGAAAAAGTCGTATGGAACTGAAGTTCTGGGATACAACAAAGAGGCTGTTTCTGTTGTGCAGACTATGGATTCAGGTTACGTGCTGTTCGGCAAAGGCGGTTATCTCGTTAAGACAGATGCTGAAGGAAATGTGGAGTGGAGTAGAGACCTCGGATTAAGCGTTAACGTTACAGGGATAGTAAGTGTTGAGGCTGGCATCCAAACCAGTGATGGAAATTATGCTTTAGTGGGAAATACTGAGAACCCCATTATCGGCGAAAAAAATGCTGCTTGGCTAATTAAGACAAACGAGCAGGGCGAAATCTTGTGGAACCAAACGTTCACTGGAGGTTTCAAGGTTCGCGAGGTAATAGAGACAAACGACCGTGGATGCGCAATAGCAGGGAGTTGGAGCAATGATTTTTGGTTTGCGAAGATAGATTCCAACAGCAACTTGCAATGGACCCACACATACGCTTACGGCGAACCTTCAGACACTCATTCTACCCTGTCCATCGCGAAAACCAAGGATGGAGGATACGTGCTTGCAGGAACGGGAATGTGGCAAGCAAGCGGCGGGAATATTCCTTGGCTGATTAAAATCAATTCTCAGGGGCACACGCAGTGGAGTTTGCCTTACGGGCACATACCTATCGACGGGTTTAGCTCAGTCGTGCAAACTGATGATGAAGGGTACATGGTGACTTTAAACAACAATCCAGTGCTGATTAGGATGGACTCCTCAGGCAGCGAACAGTGGAACATAACCTACGCTGACGTGAGTAGTAACTTACCGCCATTTTCCGTATTTCAATGGTATAATGCAGCCTCCCTGATACGCACCAGCGATGGAGGATGCACTATTGTTGTCACAGCTTTCGGAGACACTTGGCTGACCAAGATTTCGCCAGAACCAGACGTTTCACAGCCACACATCGCTGTATCCAGCCCAAAAAACAAAACGTACGATACAGACGAGGTCCCGTTGACTTGCACTGTGAATGAACCTGCAGAGTGGATTGGCTACAGCATAGACG
>CAZYUQ010000011.1:0-20106 GCA_964650565.1 uncultured Candidatus Bathyarchaeia archaeon
TACCAATTGTAGATAGCGAAACTAAAGCACTACTCATGGAAAAATGGAAAAAAACAATGAAGGGCACCCCTTCCGCGCCATATGAAGTGCTTTTTGTGACCCCAGCAGGTGAAAAGCGTATTGTTGAGATGAAAGCAAGCAGAATTATCTATAATGGGGAACCTGCTGACCTCGTAATCCTTCGCGATGTTACGCGCAGAAAGGAAGATGCAAAGCGGCTTGAGGAATACGCTAAGAGAATGGAAGCCCTCGTCGAAGAGAAAATAAAAGAAACCAAAGAAAGCGAGGAGAAACTTAGGAGAATAGTTGATTCCTCTCCAGACCCCATAGTGGTCTCTTCCTCAGACGGAAAGATACTTGACTGCAATCCTGCCGCATTAAAAACATTTGGATATTCCACAAAGAGCGAGGTAATTGGCAGAAACGTTATCGAGTTCTTTGCAGAAAAAGAGCGAGAAAAAGCTGCAGAGAATCTATCTCATGAAGTGGAAAATGCGAGAAACCTAGAGTACAAGTTTCAAGCTAAGAACGGACGAGAATTTGTAGGCGAACTTTCCTTTTGCCCCGTTTTTCAACCATCAGGAGAAATCGCATGTTTTGTTTCTACAATAAAAGACCTTACCGAACGCAGAGAAAAAGAAAAAGCACTACGTGAAAGTGAAGAGCGCTTCAAGCAAGTAGCAGAAAACGCCGAAGAATGGATTTGGGAAGTTGACGCCCACGGAATGTACACTTACTCCAGTCCAGTGGTAGAAAAAATCCTCGGCTACAAACCAGAAGAAATCGTCGGAAAAAAACATTTCTACGACCTATTTCACTCAGAAGATCAAGAACAGCTTAAGAACACGGCACTGAAGGTTTTCAAGCAGAAACAACCTTTTCATGGCTTCATTAACAAGAACGTGCATAACAACGGAGAAGCTGTATGGCTGTCAACTAGCGGAGTATCAATGCTCGACCAGCAAGGTAAACTCGTAGGATATAGAGGCGCAGATACAGACATCACAGAACGCAAGAAAGCGGGAGAGGCATTGCGCAGCGCGGAGCAGAAATTCAGGAACTTATTTGAGAAAGCCAATGACGCTTTCATTTATTTGGATACTTTTGGAAGAATTCTCGATGTTAATGCGAAAGCTATTGAAATGTTTGGAGGCGCAAAAGAGGAGCTATTGGGGAAGCATTTCAGGAAGATAGGCATTTTCTCCGTTAAAAACATACCAATGCTCATGCGGAATTTTGCAAAAATTCTCAGGGGTAAAGAAGTCAACATTGAGGTGTCAATTAAGAACAAGCAGCAGCAACAGATAATTTTAGAGTGTTCAGCCAGCCTTCTGAAAACAGAAGAATCCACGGGTATGATTATTGTCGCAAGGGATATCACTGAACGCAGGAAAGCTGAAGAAAGTATCAGAAATGCTGAAGAAATGTACAGGCAACTATTCAACACAATACCCAGCGGCGTCGCCGTCTACAAAGACGTTGACGACGGAGAGGATTTTGTTTTTGTAGACTTCAACAAAACAGCCGAAAAAATCGAGAAAATCCCTAACCGAGACCTCTTGGGTAAACGGGTAACTGAAGTTTTCCCAGGAGTCAGGGAGTTGGGCTTGTTTAAGGTTTTCCAGCGGGTCCTTCAGACAGGCCAAGCAGAATATTTACCAACTGGAATGTACAGGGACGGACGCATTTCTGGGTGGCGGGAAAACTGGGTCTACAAACTTCCAAACGGCGCCATAGTAGCCGTGTACAATGACACTACAGAACGCGTAAAAATGCAAAAAAAAGTCGAGAAATACTCGCGACATCTCGAGGCGACTGTTGAAAAAAGAACCCGAGAGTTGAAAGAGGCTAACGCAAAGCTCCTCAAGGCTGAAAGACTCGCGACAATTGGCGAACTAGCAGGAATGGTTGGGCACGACCTGCGCAACCCGCTAACAGGAATCAAAAATGCAGCGTATTACCTGATTAAAAAAAATCAATCCCTTGATGACAACAGCAAGAAAATGCTTGAAATAATCGACAGCGCCGTTAGCCGCGCAGACAAAATCATAGGCGACCTGCAGGAGTACTCACGAGAAATTCAATTAGACCTCGCACGTTATTCCCCGAAGGCAATACTGCAAGAAGCCTTAGCCGTAGTACAAATCCCCACCAAAGTCAAAATAGCAGATAACGTGTTAGATGAACCATTGATTATGGCGGATAAACCCAAAATGGTAAGGGTCTTCATGAGCATAGTCAAGAACGCAGTTGACGCAATGCCTGAAGGGGGAACGCTGCAGATAAAGAGCGCCCAGAAATACGGGAACGTGGAAGTCTCTTTCTCGGACACGGGCATAGGCATACCCAAAGAAGACCTGAACAAACTGTTCTCGCCGCTGGTCACAACTAAAGCGCAGGGCATGGGTTTCGGCTTAGCCATATGCAAACGCATAATAGACGCTCACCAAGGCAGCATCACTGTCAAAAGCGTTGAAGGCAAAGGCTCAACCTTCACAGTCACCATTCCGATAAAAGCTGAAGTTGGGAACGAGCCAGAATGGATAACCCTGTCAAAATTCTATCGTCGATGGAGAAAACATAAACAACAGAGTTAGCTAGTAGTTGATTTGGTAGATTTTGGCTTTGTCGTTGTCGTAAAGCTTCGTGAAGTGCCTTGGCTGCCACACATCATCAAACAACAGTCGTAGCAGTGTGGCTTCTTCGCTGCGCGCTGTCGGCTCGTAAGTGCCCGTTTCCGCATCATACGTTAAGTAGTCGGTTGCGTTGTACCCTGCAATTTGGGCAATCCAGGTGAACTTTTCCAGTTCGTCAGGTGTAAACACTAACGCGTAGGTTACGTTGTACATATTCATAAGTGGCAAAGCTTGCTCCTCATCAAGCATGAAGATTCTTGCTATATCGCGGATTTTCTCTGATGACCCCCACGTTCCGAAAATCTGTCCTTCCAAGTTACCCCAGAAAGACCGCGTGGAGCCAACAGTGTTCGCTATGTCTCGCGAGGGGTAAGCTTCAATGACTTCTCTGTGGCTCCACTCTTTCACCGCTCGACCATAATCCCACCAGCACAGCACCACGGAGCCAGAGGGGGTTAACTGCTCCAGTCTGGTGAAAGCATCGGGCATGCCTGGCTGCTGAGAAAAGTATTGTAGTGCAACGTCGTTTTCACGGTCGTAATCAAACTTTAACGTGGCGAGGAACAGGGAAACCGCAACTATAATCACAGTAGCAACTACGGTGACGAATAGCCATTTTTTGTGCCAGAACTTCAAGTCCATGTTTTGAGATGCCGCTGTTGCTGAGATAAGGTTTTTGGTACATACGTTTACACAGTCTTGCGCTGTCGGTAAGGAACTGTACCTCAACGCATAATAGATTCACCACGGCAAAGAACGTGTGCAATGGAGGTTTCGCTGTTGAAGCGGATAACGTCACTGTCCCAGCAGAGAATCAGCTTTGGTTTTCTGGGAAGATTCTGTAAAAAATTTATAAAGAAAACGGAACTGATAGGTACTAACTTACATTTGGCTTTGACCCTAATGGTTGATGCTTGATGCCTCTGCTGTACCCGATTAAACGCGTCTTCCGCAACTGGACACTCTTCCTAGCGCTTTTAATTGGCATAATTCTCGCCTCTACCTTTTTCGCAAGCATCAACATAAAAGCGAACCTTGCTGCTGAGCAAGCTCTGGAACAGCAGATTAGTAGCATCATTACAGACCTAGAGTTTACTGCAAACCTCAACATTACCAATGTTGCATTTGCTTTGGATAATATTTCAAGCATTGACGGCGTTAAGAACGTGGACGTTGTCGCTAGGTTCGATTTGCCTGTAGCATTATCAAGCGATAACTACACCGAGCGTTACTATACTTCAATTTCTTCGATGCCTAACAGTTCGCGGATTTATGATGAGTGGGTAAACAAGCCCGAGGAGGGCATAAAAGAAAACGAAACCTATGTCGTCGCGGATTCGCCTATAGCGAAAAAACTTGCTGTAGGCGACAACATTTCAACAGTGCTCAACTTTCCAACCCCGAAATGGGACAACACAACCACGGTGTACCTTAATCTTACAGTAGCAGGGTTTGCAGACCTTACCGACACGGGTTACTCGCTTATGTCAGGCAACATCTTCTATATCTCTCCGATCATGGACGTGGATCCCAGACAGATTTACAGCTACAAGGCAGACATGATGATTATAAGCTGGGAAAACACTCTTGAAAAACTCTGGGTTGATGCCCCGAACGGGACAGTCCGCACAACCTTTTCGATTTCTGTTGACCGCGACGAACTCTTAAGTCCATGGGACACGCAGACATCAGCTGAAAACGTGCAGACCGTAGCGGATAATATACAGAACAATGTTCTTGCCAACTTTGAGGCTCACGGCTCTGTAATGAACATGCTTGGGATGGCTTTGACCAGTTTTCAGTATAGTTTCTCAAGCACTTTGTTCAACTTCATTTTGGTTTCGATTCCAGTTTTCTTTGTCGCATGGTATCTCGGCTCCACGGTTTCTGACGTTTCCTTCAATATGCGACGGCGCGAAATCGGCTTATTATCAACAAAAGGTCTTTCAAGCGGACAAATACAACGAATGTTCCTCACAGAAGCCTTGACAATCGGCGTTATAGGCGGAGTCCTCGGCGTAGTCGGCGGTTTAATTCTGAACCAAGTATTCGCGGGCGGTTTTAACCTGGATACCTTATTTAGTCCTCAACTGTTTAGCCCATACACAATGTTGTTCACCGTAATTTTCGGCATGCTCTTATCTCTTTCCTCAGTGTTTCGATCCGCAAGAAAAGCTGCCAAAATGCCGACTGTTGACGCACTCAGGGATTACATGCCCATGGAAAGCGACAAAGCTTACCGAAAACGGTGGCCATGGGTAGCATTCATACTCGGAGCTTACAAAATCGCAGCGTACATAGCAGGCTTAAACTTACCTCGAATTATACAAGAAATGAGCTTTCAGGGAGGCAACTATTTCGTCGTGTTACTTCTCGGCATTTTTACGATAATTGATACAGTTCTCAACTACATCGGTCCCCTGCTGTTCTTCTGGGGCACCACAAAACTACTAATCCAAAACTCACTTAAATTCCAGCAGTTAACCGCCAAAGTCTCATTAATCATGGGTGATTTAGGCGCTTTAGCAGCAAAAAACGTTAGACGCAGCCCTGCACGGTTAGCAGCCGTAGCGTTTCTCATCGCTTTCATAATCGGATACGGCGTTCAAGTGACTGGGCAACTGGCAAGTGAGCAGGATTACGCTATTAGGCAGGTGCAGTACCAAGTTGGCGCTGACGTTACGGTCAGCGTGATAAACGCTACCTTAGCCACTAACGTAACGGAGAATATTTTAGCGAACGTTACAGGAATAAAAAATGCCACTATTGAGTGCACGCTGCAGCAGACTAGCGCTGGAACTGTGGTGAAGACGGTTGACCCAGATTCATGGCTTGTAACAGCCTATTATGAGAATGAGTGGTTCAGCGGATCAAGCGTAGACCAAGCATTCAAAGACATGAAAGCAAACAACATGACCATTATCTTAGAGCGCAGGGTCGCCAAACAACTCAACTTGGAACTAGATGACACGATAGGAATCGATTTCCCCTCAGGTCCAAGAAAACTGAAAATTGTAGGTTTCTTCGGTCCAGAACCATCTGAATTAGGAGAAGGTATCAGGATCGCATATGACTTTACTGTGCCCACGTGGTCGTATGTGCCAAGAGACCTCTTCAACATGAGCAGCCAATTCAGCGACGCTTACAAGCTGGAGTCTTTTGAGACAAAAATACTGCTGAAATTAGAGGAAGGTGTTAACGGCACAGATGTTGCAGAGCAAATCCGCGGGCTGGACCTTGAAGTCTACGGAGTGGACTCTTTCGATGAAGAGTGGCAGCAGTCTCAGCAGATGAAAAATCTTTACACGTACAGCAGCCTGCAAATAGCTGATACGCAACGGTTAGGCTTAATCTTCGTTGTCCTTGCCGCGTCGGTCGGCACAGTGTTAATTTGTGTTGTCAGCTTAAAGGAAAGAAGCCGTGAAGCCACTTTGATGAGTGTTAGAGGGTTATCTTATCGGCAGTTGGTATGGATGTTTCTTACCGAGAACATTGCGGTGATAACGTTTTCGGTTGTATTCGGCGTAAGCGTGGGGTTAATAATTGTTTATGGAAACGTAACCTCAGCTACCTCTGTCATCTCGGCGCTTGTTCAGAGGCGTTTGGTGTTCTCAACCGATTTTATAGTGTCCATTGTCTCGTACATTGTGATCATCTATGCGTCTGCGATTGGTTCTATCTTGGTAATGACAAGTCAATATGTAACTAAACTTGAGAGGATGGTTAGGTTAAGATGAACGGTTTAGATGTAGTAGTTAGAGAGTTAGTTAAAGTCCACCGTACAGGCAGAATTGAAGTGCAAGCGCTACGCGGCTTAAACATGAACGTCAAAGCAGGCGAGTTAATCGCCATTATAGGTCCCAGCGGAAGCGGAAAAACCACGTTGCTGAACATAGTCGGCGGGTTAGACGACGCCACCGCAGGCACCGTGATGGTCGGCGGCACAAACGTGACTACGCAATCTGTTACGCAGCTTGTTGATTTCCGAAGAAAGATGGTTGGACACATATTCCAGACGTTGAACTTGATTCCCACGCTTACAGCGAAGGAAAACATCGAATTCGCTATGGTTGCCTCAGGTGTCTCTAGGAAAGTGAGGAAAGACCGCGTGGCAGAACTTCTGGAAACAGTCGGCTTGACAGACCGCGCGAACCACAAGCCTGAAGAGTTAAGCGGAGGCGAACAGCAACGTATAGCGCTTGCGGCGGCGTTGGCGAATGACGCGCCTGTGATTTTGGCGGATGAGCCTACTGGGGAGTTGGATACTGAGAACGCGAAAATCGTGGTGGATTACCTTGTGAAGGTGAACCGGGAACTCGGCAAGACTATAATAATGGTGACGCATGACCCTAATGTTGCCCGTGTAGCGCACAGGATACTTCGCATCGAAGACGGCGTTATAAAAGTGGCTCTGGCACCCTCAGAAGTAATTGTCAAGGAGAAAGCGGTTTCGTACTCTGATCAACTGAAGGCGAGAGTGGCCGAAATAAACATGCAGTTGGAGCAGTTGGACAAGGACTTCAGAAAAGAGAAAATGGACGGAGACGAATACACGGCGAAACGGCAAAGCCTGAAACAGGTCAGAGACAGCCTCAAAGAAGAGCTAGTAAGAATGGGCGTAGTAACCTAACAGAATGCCAAGTGCATAGCCGTTCATTAGCGCATTGTGTTGGGGAAGCTGAATTTTAGTTCATCCTCTCTTCTCGTGGCACATTATTTATGTTGCTTAAGTCGCAGCGTTGTTGCTTGCTGAGTGTATTAGAGAAATGGTTGGGCGTTGCGAATGGTTATCATCAAATCATGCAAATCACCTGCAGATGTGAAAAGAAATCTACAAAAATTTTTTAAACGAAGTGTGACATAAACGTAGAGTGCAACAAAGCGAGTTGTCTATTGCTCTTTTTGCGAGTAAAGGGAGAGAAAGGAGGTGAAAGAGTCGAAAAAGAAAAATCACAATAGTACAAAATTTAAAGGGCTAATCATTGCTATTCTGGTTTCTTTTACTTTTTCAACTGTTTTTTGCTCTTGCGCAAGCGCTGCTAGCATGTGGGAAGCGACTTACGGAGGAACAGGAAATGATATCGGAACAGGGGAAACTTTTCAGACCAGCGACGGAGGATACGCAATATCGGGTGATACAAACTCGTCTGGGGCTGGGGGAGTGGATTTCTGGCTAATCAAAATAGATGCATTTGGGAATATGGAGTGGAACAAGACTTACGGGGGAGCACTTGACGAGACTAGCGGTGAAATGTGCCAGACTACCGATGGCGGATACGCGTTAGCAGGCGGAACCTACTCGTTTGGCGCTGGCGATTCTGATTTCTGGCTGGTCAAAACGGGTGCGGATGGCAAGTCGTACTGGGGCAAGACTTATGGAGGAGCAGGCTATGAATACGCGATGTCGGTGGTTCAGACCTTCGACAGAGGATACGCGTTATTTGGTGTCACAGAATCGTTTGGTGCTGGCGGTCAAGATTTCTATTTGGTTAAGACTGACGAGGATGGTAACATGCAGTGGAGCAATACGTATGGAGGAACAGCCGATGATTATGGAACATCTGTGGTGCAAACTAGCGACGGAGGATACGCAATAGCAGGCTACACCTACTCTTTTGGTGCTGGCAATAACGATTATTGGTTGGTGAAAACTGATTCAAGCGGCAACATGTTATGGAACAAAACCTACGGAGACACAGGTATGGAGGGCACATACCAAATGAGGCAGACTAGCGACGGAGGATACGCAATGTCTGGTTACACCACCTCGTTTGGTGGCCTTGGAGCTTATTTGGTGAAGACTAATGCTACGGGCGACATGCAGTGGAACAAGACGTGTGGAGCAGCAATCGGAAACAGCATAATTCAGACTGCGGATGGAGGATTTGCGATAGTAGGCTACGTTTTAACTGGCGGTCAAGATGTTTACTTTGCTAAGACCGATGCAGATGGCAACATGGAGTGGAACATGACTTACGGCGGAACAGGCATTGAACATGCATATTCTGTTATTCAGACTGATGACGGAGGATATGCTTTGACGGCGTCCACAACCTCTTTTGGCGCTGGCGGTGAAGACGTCTATTTCATTAAGACTGATGAGTATGGTGTGGTTCCAGAAGGCTTAGCCATCGGCGTCATGCTGGTGCTGTCAACTGTCGCGGTCATAGTTGGCACACGCTACTTCCGCAAGCGACCAAAATGGGAACGCTTGTGATTAGAAAAACTGTAGACGCCTATGATTTCGCCTTCAATCTTCACTTTTTTTATTCATCAGCAGTGCCGCATGTGTTTTTCAGCTTAGTATTGGTAATGCATAACTTTTTAGTGCTCTCATGGTGTTTTTACGTTAAAACAGCTTTCGACTTTCGGAGGATGCGGTAAAAACGCTTTGAAGACGGCACGTGGAGCCAAACGTAAAGTGGCAAAAAAGAGTCAGGGGCGGAGTTTTGACCAAATCCTACTAGATGCTGTAGATGAGGCGTTATCCAGTCTTGGTGAAAGCGTGAAGACAGCGGTTTATTTTGATCTTGAAGACGTGTACAGAATTAGAAAACAGGACATACCCAGTAGAGTACGTGATTTTTCGTGTGCGTTGGAGCAACTTTTCGGTTTAGGAGCACGATACATCGAGCTGATGTTCATGAAAAACCTTCATGCCAAAATTAAAGTTACCTGCAAGTGGCCTGAATACAAGTGGCCTTTACGCAAATGGATTGTTCCAGAAATGACTTTCCAAGAGTATGTGAGCCTTATGCGACAGAGCTTTGAAGCTGCAAACGCAAATAAAACGCAGATGGGCATAATACCTTATGAACAAGAAGAACTACAAAAGTGAAACTAGGGGTCTTCTAAATTTTGGGGTGCACTTTGCGTTTTCGGTCATACTTCAGCAATCGCGGGTAGCGCTAGATGGTTTGTTTCTTTTCTTTGAAACTTTTATATACTGGCTTGGCTCATTCTACGGTGAGCGTCATGGCTGAAGTTTGTTCAACATGCGGGCTTCCGAAGGATTTATGCGTTTGCGGCGAAATCGAGAAGGAACAACAGAGGATTCGCATAAGGCTTGAAACCAGAAAGTTCGGCAGACCAAACACGATAATTGATGGCATGGATGACAAGAACGCGAATTTGGCGAATATGGCGCAGAAGCTTAAGTCTTTTTGTGCGTGCGGCGGAACTTCGAAGAATGGTCAGATTATGCTGCAGGGTGACCATCGGGACAGAGTCCGTGAATTCCTCATCAAAAGTGGCTATCCGGAAGAGAACATAGAGTTGCAGTAACCACATCGGGAAAGGTGCAAGCCCAACATGAAACTGCTGGAAAACGTACGTGAAGTATTTAGTACACTGAAGCATCGTAAGCCATCGCGGATTTACTGTCCATGTTGTTGTAGTTCGAAGATTAGTTTGCATAGTAGTTTTGATTTGTGGTTGACTCCGCAAAAGTACAGGTGCGCTGAATGCGGGTATGTTGGTCCAGTAGTTTTGGAGCTTGAAAAAGAAGAAAGCGGAAGCGAATAGTTGAGTTAAACGTTTGCTGTACTAGTGCTGTGTGCAGTCTATAGCCCCCTTATTTAAACTATAAATAGAATGTGCCTAAGTGTTTTTGTTGTGTTTCTTGTGGTAAACTACCAAGCCTGCAACGGCAACTATTACAACAAGCACGCTTAGTATTATTGGGAAAAGGTCAGCCGCGTAGCCATCGGGCGCGGAAGGGGTAGGTGACGGGTTTGTATTGTATCCTGTTGGGGTGTATTTCCATGTTGCTTGAACCCTAGTTTTGGATATAAGCTGTTGTGCAGCATCCCAGTCGTTCCCGGGAACACTTGTAGTGCCGTTTAAGCCGCCTACTGCGTAAAGGGCGTCGTTTACATTTACCAGTGACGCGAGCCAGCGGCTGTCAGGCAGGGAAGTTGCTGAAGACCAAATTGCAGTTTCTGGGTCGTAAACTTGGTTGAGGTTAGGTCCATAGTGTCCACCAACAACGTAGATTCGCTTGGGTGCGAAGATTCCTGAGGTTGAACATGCGGCTGCTTGAAAAACGCCCGTGGGAATGCGTGTACAATTGGTCCACTGGTTCTTTTCAGGGTCAAAAATTTGGACCATGTCAGTAACTACCACAGACCCTGAGGTTCCTGTTGTTCCTCCGATTATGTATATTTTGTTATCCACCACTGCCGACGCGTATCCACTAACGGGGGTTGGGATAGAAGCCAGCGTAGACCATGAATCGGCTGCTGGGTCGTAAACGTAGGTGGCATCAGAAAGGTCAAATATGCCTAGGGGAGCAGGTTTTTCTCCGCTTATCACGTAGATTTTATCGTTGACAACATTTGCCTTGTACCCCCACAGGTTTATGGGCAGTGAACTGCTATTCTCCCAACTGCCAGTTGTGGGGTCATAGACATGGGTTGGTCCGCCTGTCATGTAGATTTTGTTTTGGCAAGCAGCAACAGCGCCCCAAGTGTAGTAAACTGGCGGCGGAGTCACTGCCGTCCAATTGTTTGCGTCAGGGTCATAACGCTCGCATATGCCCTCTCCAATGAAGTATATCTTCCCATCCAAAGCCGCAGCATCTGAAACCGTATAGTAGGGTTTGGGCAAGGGCGCCAGCGCTACCCAAGAGTCCTCAACCAATGCATCCCCAGAAGCAGGGTTAACTCCCGCTAAAAACGCTGCTACCAGAAACATGAGAATAAATGTTATCGCTAATGCTGTTTTTCTCATGTCAGCATCGCTATTACTCTACGCTTGAAATGTATTAAAAAGGGTTCTTGTCAAGATTTCTTGACTAACAAACTTTTCAGTAGCTGGTTTATCAAAAACAATTCAGAAAAGCATGTTTCCCGAAAAAGAAAAGGAAAATAGTGGTTGTTTAATCAGGCAGTTCCAGATTCAGCTGCTTCTTCAACGTCTTGTAACGGTTCCTCACCGTAACCTCAGTTACGCCGGCAGCTTCAGCAATGTCCTTCTGCGTCTTCTTCTCGCCACCCTGCAAGCAAGCAATGTACAGCGCGGCAGCAGCCAACCCCATCGGGTCTTTACCAGCAGCAGCACGCCTTCTTCGGGCATCACGCAAAATCTGTATAGCCGCACCCTGAGTTTTACCTGAAATCCCAGTACGCTCAGCAATCTTCGACACGTAAGTCAACGGGTCAGCAATAGGCATGTGCACTTCCAACTCACGCAGCAAAAGCCTGTAGCAACGGGCAACATCTTTCCTGTCAACGAGACTAGCCTCAGCAATCTCACGAAGCGTCCGCGCAGTCCCGCTGCCACGGCAAGCCGCGTAAAGCGCAGCCGCAGCAATAGCAGCAATTGACCTGCCACGCACCAAGCCTTTGTCCAAGGCTTTACGGTAAATAACAGCAGCCTTCTCCTTGATTGGCGGCGGAATATACACTTTGTCTGAAAGACGGTCAAGCTCAGCCATCGCTTGAGCCAAGTTCCTGTCAACAGACGAGTGCACGCGAGAACGTATCTGCCACTTCCTCAAACGCCACATCTGCAGCCTAGTGGACAACGGCAGCTTCCTTCCGAAAGCATCACGGTCCACCTGGCTTATGGCTGTGGATAAACCTTTATCGTGAACTGAATAGGAAGTAGGCACGCCAACGCGGCTTCGTGACGCCTTCTCTTCTTGAGTGAAAGCGCGCCACTCTGGACCTTTATCCATCATCTGCTCGTAAAGAACCAAGCCGCAGTCACCGCACACGGTTTCGCCCGTGTCGTAATCGTGAACAAGATTTGCGCTACCGCACTCTGGACACTTGTCAACCAAGCGCTGATGTGTTCGGGCTTCTTTTTTGCTCAATCTTTCCACTCCAACTGACACTTGCGCAGAGCCTGCACCTATATTCTGTTAGGCTGAGAAAACAGCACTGTCGGCTCAGCGCAAACTAAGCCAATGAACAGTTTTAATATATAAGCTTTGCGGTTTTATCAAACCTATTGGACACGTAATTTAACAATATTTAGCCGCGCTTCAGATTTGCCCATGGAAACACTGGCAAAAAAGTGTTTATGCAAGTCTAAGCCTCCGCGGCAAGGCGGGAGCCGTGTAAACAGGCGTCTCTTGTGCTTAATCGGATTCGTAAGCAAGCCAGCTTAAAGGAACAAGAGCAATGAAGCAGTATCTGACCAGATTGTACAGGAAATACCGCACTTGCTGCTGAGGAAAATACGAAACCCAAAAATTAGGCATCCAACTGGTCTCGAAAATAAAATACATGGAAGTAGTAATCAACCCAATTAAAAGCGGTAGCACTATGGAGACCAGCAGGCAGCCTGTTGCAGCGCTACGTGGGAACGCTTATTAGAAAAAACGTGCCCCTTAAACCTCTAACAATAAATAACGCAACTGTTAAAGAAAGAAAGGGGAGCCCGGTGGTGTAGTGGCCAAGCATAGTGGCCTTTGGAGCCATTGACGAGAGTTCGAATCTCTCCCGGGCTACCACCCTCTAGAGTGTGATTTATACTTTTCAAGATGGCGAACAGGGGGCTCGCCATTTTCCTTCTTTCTTTTTTTATACTCTATAAGGTTGGTAAGAGGTTTATTCAATGGAGAATTATTGGTTTAATCTTCTTAGGTTAGAGACTTTTTCACAGGAGGTATCTTCTTGAAGATTTACAGTGATGACCCTAACTTGCCTTACAAGACTACGAAGCTGAGGGCATTATACACTAAGAGCGAGATTGATGGTTTATTCGCCAAGTGGGGCGTCAAAGACGTTTATTGGCATTGGGACCCAGAGCACAACGACGTTTTCGTGCAGTTCAAGATTGCTGAGGAGATCGACGGCGTTCCTTTGCAAGTCTCGGCTAAGGTTGAGGCGCCCTCGATTTGGGATCATAAGACGCGGTCTAAGACTGAATGCGTGAACTGGGACATCAGCATGCGCGTTATGTACTGGTTCATCAAGTCACATTTAGAGTCAGCCTATTTGCTTCAGAGTTCCAAGACCGCGGCGTTTCTGCCTTACATTGCTTCCAAGGACGGGGAGAAGACGCTGAAGGACCTGATTATTCCGAGAATTAATGAAGTTCAGCAGTTGGCAGTTTTGCCTCTAAGTCCGCCTGCTAAAAAAGTAATTGATGTATAGAGTCAGGAGACTATTTTTTTGGCGGTTGTCTCTGAGGATAGAAGTCAAAATTTTTCGCGTTCAAAGTCAAAAGTCAAATTTGACTTCTGTACTGTTCGCACCCGTGTAATTCCTATCCTCAAAGGCATTGAGGTTAAAATGTATCCTGCTAAGATAGGGCGTGCCCGTGGATGGAAGAAACAGCATGTTGCTTACTACGTACATAAGCTGGAGAAGGCTGGATTGATTCGCAGGTTGAAGCGGAGCAGCTTTGTGGATTATGAGTTGACGGAGCGAGGTCAAAACTTTCTCATATCATGTGAGGGCGCGCTGTTTAGCAGTGGTGTGTTTCGGTTGCACAGGTGTTTCTTCAAATTTCCCATCTTGCGTGAAGGGGTTTATCCTTTGGGTGATTTTAGGCGTGTTGAGATGCAGAATTGGACTGCTCTGTTGGGCTTGGAGCAGGGCGTGAAGGTTCGTAAGACGACGTCATCGTGGATTGTTCATGTGGAGACGTTGTATGGTCGGAGTCCTGGGGAGTTGGTGACTTCGGCTAAGAATTTGGCTGATCGGGTTTCTCAGGGTTTGATGAGCAAGTATGGTTGTGTTCTCGGTCAAGGGATGATTAACAAGCGTCATGAGTTGGGAGTGGATGATCCTGTGGCTCAGCTGCTTAATCAGTATTTTACGGTGAGCACTCCGAAACGTGTTATAGACGATAGTCCAGGAGAAGATGAAGGCGAGATAGACCATCTTGGGCGTGATGCCGCTGTTGAGTATTTGCTGATGCCGGAGCGTGTAAAGAATATTGAAGGTCAGGTTGAAGTAATTGGTTGTAATTTAGAAGAGATTAAGAACGAGTTGCGAAAGATTGTGGATGCTCTCAGTAAGCTTAAGATTTTGGGATCATAGAAAACGTGTAGCTGGATCAGAGAAGGTTGACAAGCGTTATGTTTCATAAGAATTGTTTGTGCGTGCAGGGGAATTTCGGATAGAAACAGGAAAAAGGGAAATTCGCCCTTTTGACAGAAAAATGAGATAGTTGAATCTGGTAGCTAAGTTAATAATGTCTTCTATTCCATAATAAAAGCAATTATCTCTGGTGAAATAATGACCAAAAAAGACCGGAAGATAACGTGCCCTCGTTGTCATAGAACAATCAATTCCAGCGAATACGCTCAACACTTGCAGACGCATAAAACAAAACACCGAATGGTCAAGCAACTTACATACAATCTGACTGATCGGGGTGAGCACAACGAGGCGGCAAAGGCTGAAATGAAATTAGAACACATTTATCCATGTGGTTGTGGCTTGGAGTTTGGAAGTAGGAATGAGCTTTGGAATCATATTAAAACCTGCAAAGACATAAAAGATACGAGGCAGACTTGCTTAATTTGTTCTGAACCTGAAGATATTTTCTTGTCCACAGAAAATGTTGAACGGATTTGCCCTACTTGTGCTCTTGGTTATTTTGAATCAAAAAACATCTTCGGAGCTCCCCTCATTAATCACATGGGAGTTGAATATGAAAATGCTTTTCGAGATAAAACTGGGGCTCTATTGAAGTTTCTAGGCATTAGTACTCTGGCAGAATTGGGAATAACAATGGTTTTAATCACTTTTTCCGCGGATGGCAGTACGACCTATTGTATCAGCCCCAGGGGAGAAGTTGTATTTGTTCTTAATAATATCGAAAAACTCCGAGAAATGAATTATGAGTCTTTTGAAAGTGTTGTCAGCCATGAGATTTTCCATGCATATGTTACTAATTCGCTGAAGTTAGGGATTAGCAGCAAATTGCATCATGCTTTTACCGGAGTAGGGGGTAGTGCAGCTCAGCTTGCTGAGGACATTGAATTGATAAAAATAGCATTGGAAAAAAACATTGAGCCACTACTATTGGATGAAGCCAACCGAACCAGGTCATATTACAAAAATCTGCCAAAACCAGTTCCCATGAAGCTTTGGGGGTCTGTTCCTGACAGCCAAAAGTTCCTTTCAATGACATCTGTGACATGGGGCTATGCTTCTACCCAATGGCTTATGCAGAACATCAAGGATCCGATTTTGAAAGGACAGTTCACACGCAACTTGGAATTTGTGCAACCTCACTATGAGGCGAATGGTTTTCCAAAATTGAAGGATTTGATAATTGATCAATTTAATGGCAAAGTCGTTGCTACTGAAGAAGAAGCTGAAAGTGTTTTCGAAAGAATTCTTCACTTGTACGGTGAATACCTAAAGGTCAACAGCCTTTACTTATATTAGGCGCCTAGAGCTGAAGCTTTTACCCATGAAGCAAGATTGGTAACTGAAAAGGTCTCACACTGCCAGTCGGCTATGCAATTAAGTCAACAATAGACTATGCTTTTAGTTTCCTTAAATCATTCAGGAAGAAGGGAAGGCTGTTTTGCTTTTCTTCTTTTTGAAAATGAGAAATTATGGGGTCTGCCAATCCTGCTATTGTTGAGACGACAGACCCAATTATGGGCACTAAGGAAATCCCTGCAAAAGCTGAGCCTTTGAGTAGGTCCTTTCCAAGATCCTTCCAAGTAACTGTTTCTTGGTCGAGTGCCTCTTGATATTCAGAGACTACCTTTGATTGCATTTCTTCAGAGAATTGGTCAAAATCAAGTCCGTATTTTATTTCATTGCATAACTCAGAGAGTCTAATCATTGCACCGTTCCATTTCTTTTTGCGGCGAATCTTAATAATCTCTTCCAGGCTAAAATTGTTGATGGAGTCTCTCTTTATGAAAGGCATTACTGCATTTAAGCCGCTCAGGTACTTTCTTGCATCTCTGACTGAATAGTCCCCCAGCTTGTACGAGTAGTATGGCAGCATTTGCATTGGCGCGAACAGGGCGGAACTCACTGTCATCTGCTCCAAGAAGTATCTATTTCTGTATTCGAAACCGAATCTATTTTTGGAACGTCTTTGAAGATACTGGTCATATTCAAGTTTGACAAACTTTCTTACGTCTGCAATCATATCTTTTTTGATGTCGGGTGGCATATCTCTAAGCGGCATCCGACTATTTTCAAGAGCGTCCAGCCATTTTCCCATAATTGAATTGAATATTACTCTATCCATCAAATCCTGGAGATCTTTGTCTTGAAAATCCCTTTTCGTGCTCTCCTGAACAATTTGTTCCGCGTTGTCAGGCAATTTTGGGTGGATAGCTATTTTGTCAGCATTTTTGTAAATGTATTCCCATAATTCCTTGTCCAAACCATAGTATATCTTATCCGTCAAATTGATCCTTAAATTTTCGGAAGATAGCGTACAAATCCTCAGGACACCTTCTTTCAGTAAAACAAGTGTAGGTTCAACCAAGTCTTCGTTTTCATTGTGCTCAATCTCTGACAGGTAACTCTCAAATACAATGATATTCTTCCAAAAAAAAGAGCATGATTTTAGCTTGTCAACTGTAGGTTCATCATACAAGAATACGCCCCTGTCTTCGTTTTTCTTGGTCATCTGTGTCTAATATTGGGAAGTGCGCTTAAAAATATTGAGCGCCACCGTTTTTCTTCAATTATATTGATTATACACGCTTTGTTAGTGAGCTTCAACTGTTTCTAAACTCGAACCTTTTTCCTTCTCGGATGGGGAAAAGAAGACGCCTTCAAAGTGAAGTTCTACCCACTCACTTCGTGATCTTTTCTGTCGCAAAGCTTCTTGATCTATTTTTTGTAGGATTTTGTTTGAGAGGGCAATGCTTACAGGATGTTTACGCATTAGTAGGCTCCTCTAAATGCTTCCCTCATATCAATATTTAATAATTGTTGTTAAAGCCTAACAACAGCCCTTTTATGCAAAATCAGCTTATTTGTGGCTTGTCGATGGCAGTCTAGGGAAACAGCAAGCTCCAGTTCCCTAGGCTGCGGGTTTGCTGTTTCTCTAAGGCTGACCTACCCTCAAGGTCTGAACTCAAAGGATGTCCTGGAGTATCGGTTGCCGCGATGGCAAAATTCATTTTTCACCTAGTACACTTCAGGTGCTGACTGAGAGCTCTGACCTTGAGAAGCCTATTTTTGGCTGGAGCATGCCCGCAAAATTCTACGCTAAGCCTGGTCGCATGCTGATTTATGGCACTTGCTTAGCAGCTGGAACCACAAGGAAAGCCGACACTTTCAGCAAAGCTGAGCTTGAGCGTCATGGTTGCACGTTGATTGGTGGTCCTGTTGAAGCTTATGCGCACAGTTGGGACGATGGTCTGAATCATTGGCTTCCTTACCCTGCAAATGTGATTTTGGATGCTGAAGAGAAGGACGGGCAACTGGAGTACATTGCAGGCATCGAAGACACGGTGGTTCAAGAGGCGATTAGAAAAGGCGAGATTGACAGCGTGAGTGTTAACGCGATTTGTAGGCGTGTTCCAGCAGACAAACCTGGCGAGTGCCAAGGCATGATTCTAAACGGCTTTTGCTTGCTGGGGAAAAACTCGACTCCTGCAAGTCCTGGCACCAGCGTTAAGGTTTGGAATTGCCTTCGGGTTAATCCCCTGAGGCTTCGAGCTGGGGGTCAATGTTCTTGTTTAGAGGGGGAAAAGGTTGGTGAGAAAATAAGCGAAAAAACCGCGGAAAATCCGCCTAAGACAGAGGGGCAAGTTCAGAAAACTGAGCAAGCTCCCAGCATGGAAGAGCGGGTGAATACTCTTGAGTTTCGTTTGGACAGTTTTCAGACCTATGTTTCTGAGCAGTTCACCGGAATCAATGCCAAACTGGACACCTTAATCGGTGTGTCACGACCTATTGTTTCAACTGCTCCTATTTTAGCGCCAGTAACAGCTGCAGTGCAGGAGACGCCAAAGCAAGAGGCTAAACCTGAGAAGAAAACAGGGCAGGTCGCAGCAGCTGCTATTGTTCCTTTGGATAAGCTGCCTCCGCCTGTCATTGCGGTGAAGGTTGAGGAAATCGAGGCTGTAGTTGCAGACAGACGATTATTCACACCTGAGCTCAAGCTCCGCAGCATCTTAGACCTGTGCGAGAGAAAGCGTTTTGAGGCTTCTTAGACATGGCTAGACGCATCGACCAACTTCAAGCTGAGATTGCGGCGCATAGGGCACGGTTGCAGTCAACGGGGACATTGAGTGATATGGCTAATCCTCAGAGCCAGATGCTTCAGCTGCTTGATGAGCTGGCTTTCATTGTGAAGGGGCAGTTTGGCGAAATAGAAAAGCTCCGTCGCCGTGTTCGGGAGCTGGAGAGGAAGTAGGGCATGTTCACTTTGATTGATTTTGAGGTTGAAGGATTGGAGGCAACTCCTGCCAAGTGGGGAAGTAAACTAGCAAAAATGGTGATTTCGTTTGGCTACTGATTTTATGGATAAGATCATTGAAGGTCCAATAAGCGAAGACGCTATTGTAGTTCCTGCTGTTGCTGCAGGCGCAATTGAGATGTGGGCTCCAGTGATTCTGGCTGCTGCAGGCTCTGGCGAAGACTTGCCCCGTGTCGATAACGTTGCTGGAATAACAAACAAAGTCTACGGCGTAGTCGTTGGCACTCCGAAAGCAAGCGGCAAAGCGGCTGATGCGGCAGGCGACAAAGTCAACGTCCAAGTGTACGGCTGGGGCAAAGTCCGAGTAGACGGCAACGCTGCAAACATCGCAATAAACGACGCATTAATCAGTCATGCTTCAGGCTACGCTCAGAAAGTCGCTTCCACTGGCTATCCGTTTGCTTTGGCTGGTCACGCAAGCACTGTTGACGGCGACATTATTCCCGCGTTCATTGGCTGGTACTCCACCGTAACCGCATAGGTGACCTAACATGGATTCTGTAATTGATAGAAGATTGCTTTTCAGTGCTGAAGCGCAGTTAGAGATGCAAAAGTTCTCCGAGAAAATGGGGAACCAGTACTTTGACGCTTGGGATTTTGGCGCGTTTGTTAATCCTGTGTGTGGCGCTAATCGTTCGCCTAACCCGATTTACTTGGGCAGAACTTCGTTCTCTCAGATTAAGTCGCCTGCGGACTTGTGGATGGTTCGCATGAAGGAAATGGTCAATGTCAACACTGGACTAATTCAACAGAAAGTCTTGGCTGATGTGTTGCATGGCGCAGAGCATAACAAGTCTTGGAAGGACTGGGCAAGAATCGTCCCAATGGATGACCCAAAGGACAGCTTACCCACTATTACCGAAGATGACTTCATTGTGGTTGAAGGAACGCAAGGCTCTAAACCACGATACACAGGCGGCAAGTTCGGCTCTGTAGCTTTGGATTGCAGTGAAGACCGAGGCTTGCACAAAGTAATCCTTGGCATAAAGAAGACCTGGATTAGCGATAACAAGTGGAACAGCATCCAGGAAGCCACAACCGTGGCTGGTGGAGCAATGTACAAGCACGTTGCCACAGACTTGACTGCTAAGCTGGCGGC